>CAZEXC010000030.1:0-15371 GCA_964516625.1 uncultured Oscillospiraceae bacterium
CGCTCGGAGTTCTGGCTCATCTCCAGACCGGAGGTGGCCACGCCGCCGGCGTTGGAGGCCTTCGAGGGGCTGTACAGCAGACCCGCGCCCTTGATGACGGCGATGGCCTCGGGGGTGCAGGGCATATTCGCGCCCTCGAACACGCCGATGCAGCCGTTTTTCACCAAGCTCTTGGCGGAGGCCTCGTCTATCTCATTCTGCGTGGCGCAGGGAAGCGCTATGTCGCACGGGACGGTCCATATGCCGGCGCAGCCCTCTATGTATTTGGCGGTGGGGACGTATTCAACATATGTCCTGATACGTTCGCGCTTTACTTCCTTTATCTGCTGTATGACCTTGTAGTCGATGCCGTTTTCATCGACGATATAGCCGTTCGAGTCGCACATGGCAATGACCTTGCCGCCGAGCTCCGTGGCTTTCTGGTTCGCGTAGGTAGCGACGTTGCCGGAGCCGGAGACGATGACGCGCTTGCCCTGAAAGGACTTGCCGTTGTCGCGGAGCTGGGCGTCGGCAAAATAGCACAGGCCGAAGCCGGTGGCCTGAGTGCGGGCCAGAGAGCCGCCGTAGGAAAGGCCCTTGCCCGTGATAACGCCTGTCCACTCGTTTTTGAGCTTCTTATACTGGCCGAAAAGATAGCCCACCTCGCGCGCGCCCACGCCGATATCGCCGGCGGGCACGTCGGTGTCCGCGCCGACGTGGCGGAACAGCTCGTTCATAAACGACTGGCAGAAACGCATGACCTCCGCGTCGCTCTTTCCTTTTGGATCGAAGTCGGAGCCGCCCTTGCCGCCGCCCATGGGAAGCGTCGTAAGAGAGTTTTTGAAGACCTGCTCGAAGCCCAGAAATTTGATGACCGACAGGTTCACCGTCGGATGGAAGCGCAGACCGCCCTTGAATGGACCGATGGCGGAGTTATACTGCACGCGGTAGCCGCGGTTGACCTGCACTCTGCCCTTGTCGTCCACCCACGGGACGCGGAACATGATGATGCGCTCCGGCTCTACCATGCGGCCGATGATGTTCTGCTCCTCGTAGCGGGGATCGGCCTCCACCACGGGCTCGAGAGACTCGAGGACTTCCTCCACCGCCTGAAGGAACTCCGGCTCGTCGCCGTTGCGCTGCTTCAGTCCGTCCATGACGGCGTTCAGGTATGCGTTTTTGATTGGCATAATAACTCTCCTTTTGTATGGTTGATTTTTCTTTTAAGCACACGGTCATATTATATAATAACATCGTCAAAGAATCAAGCAGCGCGGAAAGGGCGCGTCCGGGTATTTCCCGCGCGTCCTTTCGTCTTTTATGCGGCGGCGTCCGCCGCCTGAAACATATGCTCCGCAAAAATACCGTAACCTCGTGTCGAGTCGCTGACCAGAACATGGGTCACGGCGCCCACCAGCTTGCCGTTCTGGATAATGGGGCTGCCGCTCATGCCCTGAACGATGCCGCCGGTAAGCTCGAGCAGGCTCGGATCGGTCACGCGTATCATAAGGTCGCGCCCGTCGCCGCCTATCCCCGCGCGGGATATCTCCACCTCATATTCCCGGATCTCGCTGCCGGATACGCAGGTCAGGATCGTAGCGGGGCCGGAGACCACCTCCGACGGGTCGGCCACGGGGATAGCTTCCCCGAGCTTTTCCGTGCTTATATCCATTAGGCCAAAAATGCCGTTTTCCGTATTGGCTTTGATAGAGCCCAGAGCTTCCCCGGCATAGAAGCTGCCCGATAGCTCGCCCGGATCGCCGGCCTCGCCGCGGATGATATCCACGATCTCCGCCCGGCAGATGGTGCCCTCCTCCACAGGAAGGAGCGTGCCTGTCTGCATATCGTTTACCCCGTGGCCCAGCGCCCCGAAAGCGCCCGTCTCCGGGTCAACGTATGTCACAGTCCCGATGCCGGAGACGCCGTCGCGGAGCCACAGCCCCAGCCGGGGCGCGCCGCCGGTATCCTGCGCCGGGATCACATGACAGATCTGTTTTTTCCCGTTTCGCATAACAGTCAGCTCCACCCCGTCGGCCGATGCCAACTCCGCCGCCTTGACAAGCTCCGCGGCGGAGCTTACGCGGCTTCCGTTTACTTCTATGATGATATCCCCGGCTCGGATACCGGCCCCATACGCCGGGGAAACCGTTCCGTTTTCCGTTTCCACCTCGGACACGCCCGCCACCAGAACGCCGTCCACCGTTATTTGAATGCCTACGGCCCCGCCCATGGGTACCAGCTCCTCAGCCGCCAGCGCCGTCCCGCTCAACACGGCGCACAGGATACATATTACGGCCGCCGTGCGCAGGCATAAAAGAAATTTTTTCCTCATGTTCATCCTCCCGTCCGTTTTGTCGGCCTGTTCAGTATGCGACGCCGCCTGCTTTGAAACCGCGCAAAAATATCTCTCCGCTTCCACAGCGGCCAAAACGTCGGCCGCGACGGACGGATGCGGAAAAATACAAATTTTTGAAAATCCGTTTTGCGCGCCGCGTCCATGAATGCGGCGCACGATCAATAATAATGTATCCGTTACGGACGCCGATAACGGTGGCAAATTTTTCAGCGCAAAAAATATCAGCCGGGAAGCGCTTTCATGCTTCCCGGCTGATATGTCTTTCCGTTTTTGTCAATATTGGATTTTATTTCGTGCCGAAAATGCGGTCGCCGGCGTCGCCGAGACCGGGGACGATATAGCCGTGCTCGTTGAGGTGGTCGTCCAGCGCCGCCACATAGATGTCCACATCCGGGTGGGCCTGCTGCATGGCCTCCACGCCTTCCGGCGCGCCGATGATGCTCATAAGCTTGATGCTCTTGCAGCCCGTTTCCTTCAGAAAACGAGCCGCAGCTATGGCGCTGCCGCCGGTGGCGAGCATGGGATCGACGATGATGACGTCCCGCTCGGCGATATCGGGGGGCATTTTGAAATAATATTTTATCGGCTCGAGGGTATCCGGGTCGCGGAACAGGCCGATATGGCCGACCTTCACGTTCGGCATCATGGCGACCATGCCGTCCACCATGCCAAGGCCGGCGCGGAGGATAGGCACTATCGCCAGCTTTTTGCCGGAGATGCGGCGGCACTTTGCCATCGCCACGGGGGTTTTGACCTCGATATCCTCCAGCGGCAGGTCGCGGGTGGCCTCATAGCACATGAGCTGGGCGATCTCGCTCACAAGCTCCCGGAACTCCTTTACGCTGGTGTTCTCGTCCCGCAGGATAGACAGCTTATGCTGGATAAGGGGGTGCGTAAAAACCAAAACGTTGCTCATATCTGTTGCTCCTTTGCAGAAAATGATTTATTTCTCCATGCCAGCCTGCCGCTCCCGCTCGGCCTGACTCAGGCGCAGGTACGTCGGCAGAAGCTCCGCCCCGCTCACGGGCGTTTTCCCCATGGCCGCGAGGCCCACGCCCCGGGCGTTCTGGATACGCAGCGGCTCCGGCGCGGGATGCAGGGAGAGCCCGTCCCTGCCCAGTGCATTATAGCACAGCTCCGCCCCGTCGCCAAGCAGGATCCACGGCGTTTCATACGAGACAAGCTCCCGCTCCAGCTCCGCAAGGGAAATGGCGCGGTCGCCGGTCAGCCGGACAGGCTTCCCGTCCCGGACAGTGAACAGCGCGTTGTAAACCTGATTTCGCCGGGCGTCCATGACGCAGCAGAGCATCGTCCCGTCCATATCCGGCCCGCCGAAGGCCATCGCCTCCAGCGTGGACACGCCCACGGCGGGGATCTCCAGCGCCCAGCAGAGGCCCTTTGCCTCCGCCATGCCGATGCGAAGGCCGGTAAACGATCCCGGCCCGCAGGCCACGGCTGCCAGCTCCACGTCCTGTATTTTCCTGTCCATGTTTTTGAGGATGTCCTCCGCCATGGGAAGCAGCGTCCGGCTGTGGGTAAGGCCGCCGGTCTGGATCGAAAGGCTCAGAAGCTTCCCGTCCTCAAAAACCGCCGCGGAGGCGGCTTTGGCAGAGCTCTCCAGCGCCAGCATCAGCATAAGTCCGCCCCTCCTTCCACGGTTATTTCCCGTCCTGTCTCCGACAGCTTCCGAAAGGACACGGTATATTCGTCCCCCTCGAACGCGCCGCGGACGTTCTCGCTCCATTCCACGGCGCACACGCCGCCGCGCGAAAGATAGTCCTCCCAGCCGATATCGTAAAGCTCGTCAGCGCTTTTCAGACGGTACATATCGAAGTGGAAAAGGCTCCGCCCGCCCGTGTATTCGTTCACGATGGTGAACGTGGGGCTCGACACGAACGCGTCGATGCCCATGCCCCGCGCCATGCCCCGCACAAAGGCGGTCTTGCCGCTGCCAAGCCCGCCGTACAGCGCCACCACGCTGCCGTCCGGTATTTTGGCGGCAAATGCCGCGCCCAGAGCTTCCGTTTCCCGCTCTGAATTTGTTATGTAAACCATATTTACAGCTCCATCGTGGCGTAGGCGTTCAGCCCGCTTCCCGCGGTGTTCCCCGCCAGATATTCATAGTACCCCTGCGCGCCGATCATGGCGCCGTTGTCGCCGCAGAGGTTCATCGGCGGGATATAAAGCGCGCGGCCGTCTCTCTCGCAGGCGGCGGCAAAATCCGCGCGGATGCGGCTGTTGGCCGCAACGCCGCCCGCCACCGCTATGTTTTTGTATCCGAGCGCTTTTGCCGCGTCCATCGTGCGCCCCACGAGGGACTCCGACACCGCGCGGCACAGGCTTGCGGCAAGGCCCGCCTTATCCAGCGGCTCGCCGTTCTGCTCACAGCGGTGGGCGATGTTCACGACCGCCGTCTTGATGCCGGAAAAGCTCATGTCATAGGGGTTATCCCCCACATAAGGGCGGGGCAGGTCGTAGCGCCGGTCGTCCCCGGTTCGGGAAAGCTCGTCGATGGGTCTTCCGCCGGGGTAGCCGAGACCCATGACCCGGGCGGATTTGTCAAAGCACTCCCCCGCCGCGTCGTCCCGCGTCCGGCCCAGGATCTTCATGTCCGTATAATCCCGCACATCCACGAGCAGCGTATTGCCCCCGGACACGGCAAGGCACAGAAAGGGCGGCCGCAGCTCCGGGTAAGCGAGGTAATTGGCCGCGATGTGGCCGCGGATGTGATGCACGGGTATCACCGGCACACCCAGCGCCAGCGCCGCGCTCTTGGCGAAATTCACGCCCACCAGCACCGCGCCGATAAGCCCCGGCGCGTAGGTGCAGGCTATCGCGTCGATGTCCCGGCGCGCCGCGCCCGCCTCCTCCAGCGCACGCTCGGCCAGCAGGGATATGACCTCCAGATGGCTCCGCGCCGCGATCTCCGGCACGACGCCGCCGTATACGGCATGGAGGTCGGCCTGGGAGAATATCTGATCGGTCAGCGCCCGGCGGCCATCCTCCACCAGCGCGACGGCTGTCTCATCGCAAGACGATTCCACGGACATGATAAGCATGATTCACAGCACCAGCGTCATTAAAATGGCGTCCTCTCTCGGTCTTATATAGTAATTTTTCCGCCGTCCGGCCTCCAGAAAGCCGTGCTTCCCATACAGGGCTATGGCGGGCGCGTTCCCCGCCCGAACCTCCAGCGTGATAAGGGCGAGCCCCGTTTCCCGCCCCCGGCGGATCGCCTCCCGCATGAGAGCGTCGGCCGCGCCGCGCCGCCGGTACTCCGGCGCGACGGCGATGCTGTCGACGCTGCCCTCGTCAAGAACGCGGGAGAGCATGATATAGCCCACCGCCGCCCCCGCGTCCTCGGCCACGAGAAAGCGCTCCCGCATCCGCTCCGCCATGCCCTCCGGCCAGACGTCGGAAAAGCATCGGTCATGCACAGCCGCAATGGCCGGGACGTGCTCCGGCCGGGCGGGACATATCCGCGCCGTCATATCAGTGCGCGTCGGCCCAGCTTGCGCCAGCGCCGGTGTCGGCGGTCAGGGGGACGGAACAGCTCGCCACGTTTTCCATCTCCTGCTTCAGTATCCTCGCCGCCTCGTCCGCCGCGTCTGCGGGGCATTCCACGATAAGCTCGTCGTGTACCTGCAGCAGGAGCTTTGCCTCGGGAAGCTCCTTTTTCAGCCGCGCGTGTACCCGTATCATGGCAAGCTTCATCACGTCCGCCGCCGTGCCCTGAATAGGCATATTCCGCGCTACCCTCTCGCCGAAAGAGCGGACGTTGAAATTGGAGGACGACAGCTCCGGCATATACCGCCGACGGCCAAAAAGCGTCGATACATAGCCCTTTTCCCGGCCCTCCTCGATGGCGCGGGTCATGTATTCCCGCACGCCGTGGTACTTTGCCATGTATGTGTCGATATACGCCTTGGCTTCGCTCTGGTACACGCCGATGTCCTGCGCCAGCGAGAAAGCCGATATGCCATAGACGATGCCGAAGTTGACGGCCTTGGCTTGGGAGCGCATCTGAGGCGTCACCTCCTCCGGCGGGACGCCGAACACCTGACTTGCCGTGACGGCGTGGATATCCTCGCCGGCGAGGAACGCATTTTTCATCGTCTCGTCCCCGGAGATGTGCGCCAGCAGGCGCAGCTCTATCTGGCTGTAATCCGCGTCCACAAGGACGTTTCCCTCTCCGGCCACGAACATCCGCCGTATACCCGCGCCAAGCTGACGCCGCACCGGGATGTTTTGCAGATTCGGCTCCCGGGAGGACAGCCGTCCCGTATCGGTGGCGGTCATCTGGAAGCTCGTGTGTATGCGCCCGTCCGGCGCGATGGTCTTCTGCAGCCC
The DNA here is from genome assembly GCA_964516625.1 of uncultured Oscillospiraceae bacterium. Classification (GTDB taxonomy): domain Bacteria; phylum Bacillota; class Clostridia; order Oscillospirales; family Oscillospiraceae; genus CAJOIG01. Next base: position 6,686 of record CAZEXC010000030.1, read on the forward strand.
GTCGGTATAGGTGCTCTTGAGCTTTGTAAGCTCCCGGTATTCCAGCACCTCGCCGACGATGGGGTGCTTGTCCCGAAGCCTTTCAAGGACGTCCGCGTTCGTGCTCCAGCCGGTCCTTGTCTTTTTCCCCGCGGGGAGATGCAGGCGCTCGAACAGTACCTCGCCGAGCTGCTTTGGGGAGTTTATGTTGAAATTTTCCCCGGCCCGCTCCCATATGGACTCCTGCAAAGCGCCGATGCGCCCCGTCAGGCTTTCGCCGAAGTCGCGCAGCGCCCTTCTGTCCACCAGAAAGCCGGTCTTTTCCATCTCCGCCAGCACCGGGCACAGGGGAAGCTCTATATCGTAATACAGCCCGTGCATCCCCGCCTCCTCGAGCTTTCCCGCCAGCACGCCGTACAGCGCGTATACCGCCTCCGCGCCGGAGAGCGTCCGGCCCAGATATTTCCGGCTCAGCCGCTCCAGCGGGTAATCCGAGGCCGTGGCGTCCAGCAGGTAGCCGGCCAGCGCCGTGTCGAACACGAAGCCCTCCGTGGAGAGCTTTTCCTCCAGCAGCAGACCCATGACGTCCTTTACGTTGTGGGAAATCTTCTTCACTTCCGGGGAAAACAGCTTTTCCAGAAGCTCCCGGAACGAAAGGCCCGCCTCCGTCCAGCTCAGCCGGAACACGGCATTCCCGTCGCACAGCTCGATAACGTCCAGCCCATCCGTCGGCACGGCGGCCACATAATCCGCCTGTTCAAGGGCGGCGGCAAGCTCCTCCGGCGTATAGTCACGCCGGGGCAGAGCGGGCGCGGCGCTTTCCGCCGCGTCCTCCCCGTCCGGGGACAGACCCCATTTCTCGATGAACCGGCCGAAGCCCAGACGTTTGAATATCCCGTACAGCGCGCCGCTCGGCGCGAAGACCCATGCGTTTTCCGCCGGGGTGAAATCAATCGGCGCGTCGCGCCGGATGGCGGCGAGGGTATAGGATAAATCAGCCGACGCCTTCCCGTCCTCAAGCTTTTTCCGCTGGGCGGGCTTTACCGCCTCGTCCGCAAGATTTTCATATACCCCGTCCAGCGAGCCGAAGCGGTGCAGCAGGTCGAGGGCCGTTTTCTCCCCGATGCCCGGCACGCCGGGGATGTTGTCCGACGCGTCGCCCATCAGAGCCTTGAGGTCTATCATCCTCACGGGGTCAAGGCCGTATTCCTCCCGGAACCGCGCCGTGTCGTACTCCACCGTCTCCGATCTTCCCATGCGGGTCTTGATGTGGACGACGTGGGTTCCGTCCGTGATGAGCTGGAAGGCGTCCTTGTCCCCTGTGACAAGGCGGCAGTCCCAGCCGCTTTCCTCGCACACGCGGGCCATGGTGCCGAGAAGGTCGTCGGCCTCCCAGCCCGCCAGCTCGTACCGGCGCACGCCCATGGCGTCCAGAACCTCCTTGAGAAGAGGCATCTGTACCTGCAAATCCTCCGGCATGGGTTTTCGCTGGGCTTTGTAAGCGTCGCTCATCTCATGGCGGAACGTGGGCGCGTGGACGTCGAACGCGACGCACACGCCGTCCGGCTTCTCCTGCTCCATGAGCCGCTGCCATATCGCCAGAAAGCCGTAAACGCCGTTTGTGGGCGTGCCGTCCGGGGCGTTGAGCATCCGTATGCCGTAATACGCGCGGTTCACAATGGAGTTGCCGTCGAGTATCATCAGTTTTTTCCGGGCTTGTTCGTTCATAACACCGATACCCTTTCTTGACGCTATCAAAAATATACCATGTTTTGCCTAAAAAAGAAACAGGCAGCCTGCCAAAAATCCGGCCGCTCCCCGGTTTGCCGGAAGAAAATTGTTTACCGCGCCTTACAATTATGTTATAATTTTCTCAGTCAATAACAATAATTTAGAAAGGGGTTCCTCCATCCATGAAAAAAATCCTTATCTGCCTGTTTGCGGCGGCCATGCTCCTGTCCGTCTGCGCCTACGCCTCCGGCGAAGCCAGCGGCGACGCCGCCGTCGTGGATGCCTACACCTCCGCCTCCCTGACAAAGACCCTTCTGGAGGGCGACGGCCTGGCCGACGCCGCGGAGCTTCTGTCCACCCACTGCTCGGATCTCGCAAGCCTTGCCGAGACCGAGGAGGACGGCTATACCGCGCCGGAAAACTCCGCCGTCGCGCAGATCATGACCGTCAATCCCGACGGCTGCGTGGGTCTTTCCTCCATGACCGAGTGGCGCTATGATATTGTCGAGGACGGAAACGACCTCGTGACCCTCGAGCTGACCTACGGCCAGAACTGCCTGAATATAAACGAGGAGGGCGACCGCGGCACACTTCTCGTCATCATCGACGGCGTTTCCTATCTCGTCCATCTGAACAGCCTCGGCTCCGTCGAGCACGTCTATACCGACGAGGCCTATGAAGCCGGCCAGTTCAACTCTCACTACTCCGGCGCGGAAAACCGGCTCAGCAGCTTTACCATCACCTGCGAGGTGCTTTCCATCGAAACCTCCACCATGCTCATATTCGGCTGATACACGCACAAAACGCGCGCCCCGCCCCGGTTCTGCCGGCGCGGGGCACGTTTTATGCTGTCCGGGAAGATCCTGCGCCGAAACGCCTGTCCGGTTCTTATCCCTCCAGCGCGGCGATGTATTCCCGCACATCCTCGGGAAGCTCCGTCACGGGCTGGTCGGAGATCATGCTCCCAAGCCTGCTCAGGCGATCGTTCACGGCTTCGAGCTTCTGCGCCGTTTCCAGCAGCTTTTCCCGGCACACCGCCGCGCTGGCGGTATCGCCCTGAGCCGTGTAGCTTTCGATCCCGTATATGAGCATATAGGCGTACTGCTCGTACTCGTCGTAAAGAAACGGCGCCTCGTCAAGCACCATATCCATATACTCGATGACGCCGCCTATATCCCCGCGGCTGTACGCGGCGAGGGCTTTCGCGCTGTATGCCACGGAGACGTGACCGTTCCGGGCGATGATCCTGTCCGCGATGGCCTCCATTTCGCCCGCGTCCTCCGTCGCGGACATGAGCGCCGTATCCGCCTGCGTGTTCCATGGATACAGCGTCTCGGACGCCTTATAAAGCCCCACGGAATACAGAAGCTCCGCCGCCCCCATATACAGGCACAGCGCCCCGGCCGCGCATGCCGCGCACAGCGTCCCCGTCCGGGCTTTCACCGTCCGGGCCTTTCCCTCGTCATAGTCGAGCGACGCGACGAGAAGCGACGCCATCGCCAGAAACTGCATATCGAAGTCAAAGCACCCGTGGGCGGCAAACAGGAATATGACAAGCCGCCGCCGAAGGGCGTTGTCCCCCCTGCGGAAAAACGCCTTCACCATGGCCGCTATGAGAAGCAGCGCCGGAAGCCAGCCCGCGTCCAGCATAAGCTGCAAAAAATCGTTGTGGATAAAGCGCACGGAATACACGCCCGTCTGGACGCTTGTCTGGAGATAATAATACCCCATATACCCCACGCCGAAGGGATGGCGCAGGATAACGCCCGCCGCGTCACGGAAATACAGGAGCCGCCCCAGAAAGGTGCTCTCCGTCACGGAAAGGCGCACGAACCGGCCTATGCCCTCGTCGCTGCCGGAAAGCAAAGCGTAAAGACCTGCGGCGCATATGACGGCCAGAAAACCGCCCCCCAGCGCAATGCGCGCCCGTCCCCTGACGCGGAAGACGATAAGCGCCGCCACGACCAGAACCATCAGCACGAACACCGTCCGGCTCCCGGAATACAAAACGCCGAACACGAAAACGAGCATGAGCGCATAGTCCCGCCATGTCAGCGCGTCCTTCGTGCCCACCAGCGCCAGCGCGACGGTCAGAAACAGCGCGAAGGTGTTGCTGTACTGGAAAAAGCCGGACAGCCGCTCCCCAACGGAAAAATATCCCGCCAGCGCGGGTATCTGCATGCCAACGGCGGACACGACGGTCATAAACGCCGCCGTGAACACCGTCACGCGCCAGACGCGCTCCCGGCCATTGTCGGACTGCCACAGAACCAGCAGGAAAAGCCCCGCCGGAAGGTATTTGACAAAGCCCCAGAACGCCATGCCGCTGTCCACGGCCCAGAACGCGCTGAGCAAATAGAATACCGTCATGGCCAGCAGCGCCGCCGCGGTGAGGTTCCAGTGCAGCCGCAGCGTTTTTTTCCTCCGCGCCTGCCAAAAGAGATACAGGCACAGCACGACCCCGGCAAGGGAGGACAGATATTCGTGGAACAGCCCCACCGCGCACAGTGAGAGGAAAAAATATACCTCCAGAAAGTGGACGTTGTATCTTTCGCACAGCTTTTTCATCCCGCGCCCTCCCGCGTTTTTTTCAAGTATACCATGCTTTTCGGGATATTGCCATCCGTATGCGCGCATAAATCAGGCGCCGGACCGTCCGCAGTCCGGCGTCTGGGCTTTATATGCGCGTATCGGGTCTTTCTGCGCGCCTGTTATCCGAAAAGGGCTTCCATATCGGGAGCGTCGAACCCGTCGGCCCATGTGACCTCCGCTTCCTCGGTCCATGTGCTGAGCTCGGAGGAAAACGCGGAGGCGGCCGCCTGATAGCGCAGGGTGACGTCGCTGCCGCTGGAGGTGGTGCCGATGACGATGTCGGGGTCGATGGGGATGCTGAGGATGATATGATAGCCATAGGAGGACTCCACGATATCGGACAGCGCATAGTCGCCCTCCAGCGCCTTTACGGCGTCTTCAAACTCCGTGACCATCTCGCCCTCGGTGAAGACATAGCCGTCGGGATAGCTGGCATAGCCGGTGTCCTCGGTATACTCCGCCATGAGCTCGTCGAACAGATCCACAAGGGCGACCTTGTCGTCCTCCACAGCCTGAAGCTGGGCGAGCAGATCCTCCGCCGTGGCGAGCTTTTCGGCGATCGTGTCGTCGTCAAGAGCCTCCATGGTGGAGGTATCGACCGTGGTAAGCAGGATATGCTTCGCGGCCATGTAGCCCTGATCCTCTGCATAGGCGAGCACGTCCTCGTCGGCATAGTCGGCGCCGCTCTCGCCGTATTCGGCAATGAACGCCTTATCCTGAAGGATGTCCGTGGCGTTCAAAAAGTCGAAAAACGTCCGGTCTACGTTGTTTTCCGTCAGATATACGTCGAACGCGGCCGACTCGTCCTCGGTCATCACGCCGTCGCCGTCGCCGCAGATGGAATCGGCGTTCGTCTCATACAGGGACAGCAGTTCCGCCTCGTCGTCCTCATCAAGCGCAAGGCTCATTTCCCCCGCTTTGGTCTGGATGGCGTGGTCGAGGATGACATTCCGCTGGGCGTTGGAAATGACGACCTCGGCGTTCGTCTGGGAGGACGACAGCTCATTGGCGTCCCAGGCGGTGAGGGTCGCGCCGTACTGGGAAGCGACGGACTGGACATACTGGAGATAGTAGAACAGCCAGTAGTAATACTCCATCCATGTGACGTCCTCTCCGTTCACGGTGGCTACGACGGTATCGGCGTCATAGGCGGCAAAGCCGTCGCCGCCGGCGCCTATGCTCGTAGTCACGGTATCCGTGGTATCGCCGGTATCGCCGGTCTCTTCGGTCGCCGTGTCCCCGGCCTCCGCTTCGTCGGCGTCGTAGGTTTCGAGGCTGCTGCCGCCGCCGCAGCCGGACAGCAGGCACAGCAGCAGGCTCAGGCACAGAGCCAGCGCGATCAGTTTTTTCATGATATTCTCCTTTGCAAAAACAGTCTCAAATTTTCGCTAAACCATATTATACTCCCTTTACACCGAAATTGTAAATTCAAATATCAAGCCGTCGGCAATTCTTTTTCTTTTCCCTTTTTTGCCATCTCTTGACGGTCAAGGCCGACAGTGCTATGATGTCTGTTGATTCGGGCGCGGCGGGCGCGTTACATTACATATTATAATACAGGATTCAGGTGTCATATGAACATCATACTTGTGGGCGCGGGAAAGATAGGCTTCACGCTGGCCCGGTATCTCACCCGGGAGGGCCATGACGTGACGGTCATCGATCAGGACGCGGAGCGCATCGCCCGCGTAAATTCCTCTCTGGACGTCATCACCATCTGCGGCAGCGTGGACATCGAGCTTTTGAAGCTCGCCGGAGCGGCGGACGCGGCGCTGCTTATCGCCGTGACGAACTCCGACGAGGCGAACATCCTCTGCTGCATGGTAGGGCGGAAGCTCGGCGTGAAGCATACCATCGCCCGCGTTCGCCAGAAGGAGCATTATCAGGAGGTCATCCTCCTGCGCGAGGAGCTTGGGCTCTCGCTCACGATAAACCCCGAATACGCCACGGCCAATGAGATAAGCCGCGTGCTGCGCTTTCCCTCGGCGGCGAAGGTGGAATCCTTCGCCAAGGGGCAGGCGGAGATGGTGGATTTCCGGCTGACAGAGCAGAACCCCCTCTGCGGAAAGCCCCTGCGGGAATATCACACCAGCTTCGGCGCGGGCACGCTTATCTGCGCGGTACACCGGGGAGAGACGATCCTTATCCCGGACGGAAGCTTCGTACCTCAGGCGGGGGATATTTTAAGCGTCGTCGGCGCGCCGCAGCATATCCACGGCCTGTTTCGCAGCATGTCCATCTTCAAGCGCAGCGCCAAATATGTCCTCATTGTCGGCGCGGGGCGCATCGGGCTGTATCTCGCGGCCCAGCTTATGGGTATGGGCATCCATGTAAAGCTCATCGACCGGGATCGGGACATATGCGAGCGCGCCAAGAAGCTTATGCCAAAGGCGGAGATTGTCTGCGGCGACGGCTCCCGGCCCGACGTGCTGGAGGAAGAGGGCATGGCCGCCATGGACGCCTTTGTCGCCCTCACCGGCACGGACGAGATCAATATCATCATTTCCACCTACGCCCGCTCGGCGGGGGTCGACAAGGTCGTGTGCAAGGTAAACGAGGAGCACTATGTCGCGCTGGCGTCCTCCTTTGGCCTTGAGGACCCTGTTCAGCCCCGATACATAAGCGCCCAGCAGGTTTTGCAATATGTGCGCGGCATGGAAAATTCCTCCGCCAGCGGCGGCGTGGAGATGCTCCGCCGCATCCTTGACGGGAAGCTGGAGGTTCTGGAGTTCCGCGCCTGTCATTCCTCCCGCTGCACGGGCCAGACCCTGCAGTCCCTCCCCATCCGGCAGGGAGTGCTTCTGGCCGCTATCATACGGGACGGCAAGTGCATCATTCCCCGCGGCAGCGACGAAATACGCTCCGGGGACAGCGTTATCGCCGTTACTTCCATTCCGGGCATGAAAAGTCTTGAAGACATCCTGAAGGGGTGACGGGCTGTGAATTACCGCATACTGCTTAATATCCTTGGCCGGATATTGTTCATCGAGGCGGGCCTGCTGGCGGTTCCCATGGTCGTTGCCCTCCTTTACGGCGAGTCGGCTCTGCCGTTTCTATTGACGATACTGATCGTGCTGGCCGTCGGCGGGGCGCTGTTTTTCCCCTCCCGCCGTACCGACGGGAGCCTCCGCCCGCGGGAGGGCTTCGTGTCCGTGGCGCTAAGCTGGATATTCCTGTCGCTTTTCGGCGCGCTTCCCTTCGTGTTCTCCGGCGCGATACCGAACTACATCGACGCGCTGTTCGAGGCCACCTCCGGCCTTACGACGACCGGCGCGTCCGTTTTGGCTGACGTGGAGAGCCTGCCAAGGGGCATCCTCTTCTGGCGCAGCTTTTCCCACTGGCTGGGCGGCATGGGCGTTCTGGTGTTCATGATGGCGATACTCCCAATGGACGACGAGCACTCCATGCATCTTCTCCGGGCTGAGGTGCCCGGCCCCGTGAAGGGCAAGCTCGTCCCGCGTATGCGCTCCACCGCCCGCATCCTGTATATCATCTATGTATGCCTGACCGGCATTGAGACCGTTTTTCTGCTGTGCGGCGGCATGCCGTTTTACGACGCGCTCCTGACCGCGTTCGGCACCACCGCCACCGGCGGCTTCAGCGTGAAAAACGCCAGCATCGGCGCCTACGGAAGCGTGTATATCGAAATGGTCGTGGCGGTGTTTATGCTGCTGGCGGGCGTGAACTTCAACCTGTATTATATCGTTCTGGCAAAGCGCTCCCTGAAGGGCTTCAAAAGCGAGGAGCTCGGCTGGTATCTGGCTATCGTCGTTATTGCCACGGTGACGATAGCGCTGAATATCGTGTCGCTGTACGACGGGTTCTGGGAGAGCCTGCGCTATGCGGTCTTTCAGGTCGCGTCCGTCGTCACCTCCACCGGCTACGGCACGGCGGACTTTGACCTCTGGCCGTCCTATTCCCGGGCGCTTCTCGTGCTTCTTATGATTATGGGCGCCTGCGCCGGCAGCACCGGCGGCGGCACGAAGGTCGCCCGGCTGGTCATCGTCGTGAAGACGAGCATTGGCGAGATACGCCGCCAGCTCTCTCCCCGGACCGTGTCCCGCTGCGCTCTCGACGGCGAGCGGCTGGAGGACGCCACGATACGGAACACCATGGTGTATTACACGCTCTATTTCCTTATCGCGATGGCGGCGTTCCTGCTCCTGTCGCTGGAGGGGCTCGACCTTGAGACCACGATCACAAGCGTTATCTCCTGTCTGTCGAACATCGGCCCCGGCCTCAGTCTCGTGGGCCCGACGGGGAACTATTCCGTCTGGGGCGGCGGCTCAAAGCTGGTGCTGTGCCTGTGCATGATCCTGGGGCGGCTGGAGATATTCCCCGTGACCATGCTCCTTGCCCCCGGCGTGTGGGCAAACTGGAAAAA
>CAZEXC010000031.1:0-14944 GCA_964516625.1 uncultured Oscillospiraceae bacterium
TCGGTGATGCCGTCGATGCGGAGCTCGAAATACGGAGCGGAGCGCAGGACGGACTCCTGGAACGCCCCATCGACGATAGCCTCGCCGTAATCGGCGACATAGTCGCCGTCGGTATCAAGGGCGGGGACGGAGGTGACGGTCTCGCCGCCCACGGTGAAGGAGGCGGTGTCGAACACCTGAAGGGAGCCGTCGGCGATGGCGGCCTCGACCTCGGCGACTTTCTCGTCGGTACCCTCGGCGCAGGAGCTGCCGAGCTCGGTGATATAGTTCGCGCCGGCGTCATAGCCCTCGGCCCAGTCGACCGCAAGATCCTCGCCGTCTACCATGCACTGCAGAGCGTAGGTATAGTATACGGACCAGTCGTTCGCGGCGGAGGTCAGGGCGGCGGAGGGAGCCACCTCAAGCATGGAGATGTTGTAGCCCACGCAGTAAACGGTCGTGCCGCTGTCGAGCTTTGCCTGCACCGCGCTGGGAGCGCCGGTGGAGTCGGCATGCTGGCTGATGATGACGCAGCCGTCGGCGATCAGAGCCTCGGCGGCGGAAGCCTCGCCGGTAATGCTGTACCAGGAGTTGGTGTAGCGCACCTCCATGGCGACGTTTTCAACAATGGACTTCACGCCCAGATAGAACGCGGTGTAGCCGGAGACCACCTCGGCGTAGGGATACGCGCCGACATAGCCGAGCTTGATGTTGCCGTCGGCGTCGTAGTTATCGTCGGTCAGAGCGCCGTTTTCAACAAGCTCCGCAAGCTTCATGCCGGCGACAACGCCGGAGACATAGCGGGACTCGTAGGTATGGCAGAAAGCGTTTTTGAAGTTGTCCAGACCGGTCGTCCAGGCATAGTCGCCGGTCATGGAGACGATGACGACGTCGGGATATTCGATGGCGGCCTGATAAGCGAAGTCCTGATGGCCGTAAGAGTCGGTGAAGACGATGTCGCAGCCCTGCTCGATGAGGTCGACGACCGCGTCATAGCAGGTCTCGTCCTCGGGGACGTTGTACTTGAAGATGAGGCTGTCCTCGGGGATGCCGACCGCGGCGGCGGCGGCCTTCAGCCCGCTGATGTGGGCGTAGTCATAGGCGGAGTTTTCGTCCTCCACGCAGACAAGGCCTATCAAAAGGTCGCCGCTGTCGGCGGCGTCTTCCGCGTCCTCGGTATCGGCCGTTTCGGCGGTCTCGGCGGCGTCTGCGTCCTCCGCGGGAGTCTCGTCGCTCTGAGCGCCGCAGGCGCACAGGGCAAGAGCCATACACAGGGCAAGGAGCAGGGCAAGAAGCTTTTTCATATCGTTCCTCCTACATGTAAAAAAGTAATATTTTGATAACGGCGCGCGCCGTTTGGGGATACGAAAAACCGCGGGGCTTCAGTCGGCAAATTCCAGCGTCCCGTCGTCATGCATGGCTTTGATGCGCGCAAGCGCCTCGATGCGCAGACCGCTTTTGCGCAGCCGCTCGCCGCCGGGCTGAAAGCATTTTTCCACGGCGATGCCCGCGCCGACGCAGAAAGCGCCCGCCTGATCTATCAGGTCGCGCAGCCCGTCCAGCGCCGCGCCGTTTGCGAGGAAGTCGTCGATGATGAGGACGCGATCCTCGGGCCGGAGATATTCCCGGGAAACGATGACGTCGTAGACGTTCCCGTGGGTGAAGCTCTCCACCCGGGTGGTGTAAAGCGATCCGTCGATGTTTTTGGTTTTGGATTTTTTCGCGAAGACGACGGGGCACCTGAATACCAGCCCGGCGATACAGGCCAGACCGATACCAGATGCCTCGATGGTCAGGATTTTATTGACGTTGTCGTCCTGAAAGGCGTCGTGCCACTGGTGCGCAAGCTCCATGAACAGCTCCACGTCCATCTGATGGTTGAGGAAACCGTCTACTTTCAGAATGCCCCCGGCGCGAACCTTGCCGTCCTTCAGGATACGCTCCTCCAGCAGACGCATGACACGATACCTCCACTTGCCCCATTTGTGTATTTTTGTGTTGCTTTATGTCGTGATTTTATTTTACACGACGATTTTCCCGTTTTCAATAGTTGTTTTACACAGTTTCAAAGCGCAGCGAAAAAAAATATCGGCAAAATCAACAACCGCGCGGCGTTACCAGTCCTCCGGCACGCCCCGCCGGACGAGGTGGGCGTGCGCGGCTATGGAGGCCATGGGCGCGTCGGAGCGCGAGTCCGACCAGAAGCCGTCCACCGGCGCGGCGCCGTAAGATTCCCGATACCGCCGGCATTTTTCTGCGCCGTGGCAGTTTTCGCCCAGATACCGCCCTGTCGCCTGCTCCACGGGCGAGGCGATGAGGGCAAAGCCGAGCCGCCGGGCCGCCGGCGCGAGCAGAAATTCCGGGGAGGCGGAGATGACGAGATCGTCCGGCTTTCTCTGGGCAAGATACCACGGGCAGATATTCTGTATGTGCTCGTCCCAGAACAGCTCCGGCGCCTCCGGCGGGACGTGGCGCAGAAAGCGGAAAAACGTCTGCTTGGCCCGGGTCTTTGTTTGCAGGTGCGCGCCCATGCAGAAAAGCGCCCATACCGTCCACGGAAGCGTGCGCCGACAGGCGGGATAGCGCCGGAGGCACCAGCGGTAAAACCCGACCGTGGAATCGGTGGGATAGATGGTTTTGTCAAAATCATACACGTTCATGGGAAAACTATAAATGATTTGCTTTTATCTGTCAATTCGCATCTTGACGATATCCGCGTCATGTGATAATATATCGTGACAGCAAGGGAGGACGGGTGATGGATATCCTGCTGAAAAACGTAAGAGTTTACCGAGAGGGCCGGTTTGACCGCGGCGACGCGCTCATATCCGGGGGACATCTCCTTTTTCCCGCAGAGGGCTCCGGCGGAGCGGCTGTTTCGGACAGCCGCGATATTTATATTTTTCCCGGTTTCGCAGATGTGCATGTGCATTTGCGGGAACCGGGTTTTTCTTATAAGGAGACCATACGCACCGGCACGATGGCCGCCGCCCGGGGCGGGTACACGGCGGTGTGTCCCATGCCGAACCTCGATCCGGTGCCGGACAGTCTGGAGAGCCTTCGGGCGGAGCTGTCCGTCATCCGGCGGGACGCGGTGATAAAGGCCGTCCCCTACGGCGCGATCACGCGGGGCGAGAAGGGCGAGCGGCTTGCCGACATGGAGGCCATGGCTCCCTGTGTCTGCGCCTTTTCCGACGACGGGCGCGGCGTCCAGAGCGGGGATATGATGGAGAGAGCCATGGAAAAGGCCGTAAGCCTCGGGAAGATCGTCGCTGCCCACTGCGAGGATGATTCCCTCCTGCGCGGGGGCTATATCCACGACGGGGCGTATGCCCGCGCCCACGGGCACAGGGGCATCTGCTCGGAGAGCGAGTGGAGGCCGATCGAGAGGGACGCGGCGCTGGCGGAAAAGACCGGCTGCGCCTACCATGTGTGCCACGTCTCCTGCGCGGAGAGCGTGGACATCATCCGCCGCGCCAAGGCCAGAGGCGTCGATATCACCTGCGAGACCGCCCCGCACTACCTGCTTTTGAACGACAGTATGCTCCGGGAGGACGGGCGCTTCAAGATGAACCCGCCTATCCGCTCGGAGGCCGACCGGCTTGCGCTTATCGAGGGGATACGGGACGGCACGATAGACATGATAGCCACCGACCACGCTCCCCACAGCGCGGAGGAAAAAAGCCGGGGCTTGTCCGGCAGCCTTATGGGCGTCGTGGGGCTGGAGACGGCGTTTCCCGTGCTGTATACCGGCCTTGTGAAGCCGGGCGTCCTGACGCTTTCAAGGCTCGTAGAGCTTATGAGCGTAAACCCACGGCGGCGGTTCGGCCTTGAGGGGACGGGAGACTTTACCGTCTTTGATCTCGGCGCGGAATACGAGATAGACCCGGCGGCGTTTCTCTCCATGGGGCGCGCCACGCCCTTCGAGGGGATGCGGGTTTTCGGCCGATGCCTTATGACCGTCTGCGGCGGGGATACCGTATGGCAGGACGGCTCCTTCGGGGAGGCGGGCCTGTGAAGCAGGGGATATATACGATAGCGGACAACCGCCTTATCGCGCCGGGGCTTATGAAGCTTACGCTTTCCGGCGGCGCGCCGGAGCTCACCGCGCCGGGGCAGTTCGTCGATATAAAGCTCGACGGGTTCTTTCTCCGCCGCCCTGTCTCCGTCAGCGACTGGGACGACAAAACCGTCACGGTGATCTATAAGCTCGTGGGGAGCGGCACCCGCGCGCTGGCGGCGCTGGCGGCGGGACAGTCTCTTGACGTGCTGACCGGTCTGGGAAACGGATTCGACACGGCAAAAAGCGGCGCGCGGCCGCTTCTTGTGGGCGGCGGCGTGGGCGCCGCGCCGCTGTACCGGCTGGCAAAGGAGCTTATCGCGCAGGGGAAAACGCCCGCGGCAGTGCTGGGCTTTGCCGGCGCGGCGGATGTTTTCCATGCGGACGAGCTCTCCGCCATGGGCGTGGAGGTGACCGTCGCCACGGAGGACGGGAGCGCCGGGATCAAGGGCTTTGTCACCGACGGCGTGCGCCGCGCGGGGGCGTACAGCTATGTCTTTGCCTGCGGCCCGACGGCCATGCTCCGGGCGCTGGAGGGCGTCATTGCAACCGGCGGGCAGTACAGTCTGGAGGCGCGGATGGGCTGCGGCTTCGGCGCGTGCGTGGGCTGCACGATACAGACGCGCTCCGGCCCGAAGCGCGTTTGCAGGGACGGGCCGGTATTCGAGCGGGAGGAGCTGTTATGGTAAGCACAAAAGTAACGCTTTGCGGCATCGAGCTCGATAACCCCGTCATCCCCGCCAGCGGCACCTTCGGCTATGGCCGGGAGTTCGCGGCGCTGTACGACATAAACTGTCTGGGTTCTTTTTCCTTTAAGGGAACGACCCGGGAGCCCCGCTTCGGGAACCCCGCGCCCCGTATCGCGGAGACGCCCGGCGGGATGCTGAACGCCGTAGGCCTGCAAAATCCCGGCGTGGAGGCGGTCATAAAAGAGGAGCTTCCCGCGATGGGGGAATTTTTCCACAAACCGGTCATGGCAAACGTCAGCGGCTTTTCCGTGGAGGAATACGCCGAGACCTGCGCCCTGCTGGACGCGCAGCCGCAGGTGGGCTGGCTGGAGGTCAATATAAGCTGTCCCAACGTCCACGGCGGGGGCATGAGCTTCGGCGCGGATCCGAAAGCCGCCGCCGAGGTGACAAGGGCGGTGAAGGCCGTGACGGGAAAGCCCGTCATTATGAAGCTTTCGCCGAACGTGACGGATATCGCCGCCATCGCGTCCGCCTGCGAACAGGCGGGGGCGGACGGGGTGAGCCTTATCAATACGCTGCTCGGAATGCGGATAGACCTCAAAACGAAAAAGCCCCTGCTGGCAAACCGCACGGGCGGGCTTTCCGGCGGCGCGGTGTTTCCCGTGGCGCTGCGGATGGTGTACGACGTATACGAGGCGGTACGCATACCCATCGTAGGCATGGGCGGCGTGCGAAGCGCCGAGGACGCGGTGGAGATGATGCTCGCCGGAGCCACGGCGGTGGGCGTCGGCGCGGCCAATCTCACAGACCCGTATGCCGCGCGGGACATCGTGAGAGATCTCCCGGCGGTCATGGAAAAATACGGCATAGAAAATCTTTCGGGCATCATAGGAGGAGCGCACTGACATGGGAAAAGACGTGATAATCGCCTGCGATTTTGCCACCGGCGCGGAAACGCTGTCGTTTCTCGAACGGTTTGGGAGCGGGAGAAGACCCTTTGTGAAGATCGGCATGGAGCTTTTCTACGCCGAGGGGCCGGACATCGTCCGCGTCCTGAAGGATCGGGGCCATAAGGTGTTTCTCGATTTGAAGCTGCACGATATTCCCAACACCGTCAAAAAGGCCATGGCCGTTCTGTCCCGGCTGGATATAGATATGTGCAACGTCCACGCCGCGGGGACGGCGGCCATGATGCGCGCGGCGCTGGAGGGGCTCGCCCGCCCGGACGGGACGCGGCCGCTTCTGATCGCCGTGACCCAGCTCACGTCCACAAGTCAGGAGCAGCTTCGGGAGCTGTGCATCGAAAAGTCCATGGAGGACGTGGCGGTGTCTTACGCCCAAAACGCCCGGGGCGCGGGGCTCGACGGCGTCGTGTGCTCCCCGCTGGAGGCCGGGCGCATCCACGCCGCCTGCGGCGCGGGCTTTCTCACGGTGACGCCCGGCGTGCGCTTCGCCGGGGCGGTCAGGGACGACCAGAGCCGTATCGCTGCCCCCGCCGGGGCGAAGGCGCTCGGCTCGGATTACATCGTTGTCGGCAGGCCCGTCACGCAGGCGGAGGATCCCGTGGCCGCCTATGAGCGGTGCCTTTCGGAATTTCTGGACTAAGAACAGGAGGGACAATGGAAAGTACGGAAAGAAAGATCGCCCGCGCGCTTTTGAGCATCCGGGCCGTGTTCCTGCGGCCGGAGGAGCCCTTCACATGGGCCAGCGGCATCAAAAGCCCCATTTACTGCGACAACCGCCTTATCCTGACCGCGCCGGAGGTGCGGGACGGAGTGGAGGCCGCCCTCGCGCAGACCGTCCGCGAGCATTACCCGGAGGCGGAGGTCCTCATGGGCACGGCCACCGCCGGCATCGCCCACGCCGCCATCGCCGCCCATATGCTGGAGCTGCCTATGGGCTACGTCCGTTCCGGCGCGAAGGATCATGGCCGCCGGAATCGGATCGAGGGTCGCCTCGCGCCGGGTCAGAGAGTGGTGGTGGTGGAGGATCTCATCTCCACCGGCGGCAGCGTTATCGACGCGGCCCGGGCGCTCCGCGACGCCGGAGCGGAGGTGCTCGGCGCGGTGAGCATATTTACCTATGGGATGCAGAAGGGCCTTGACCGTCTGGCGGAGGCGGGGCTCAAAAACGTCAGCCTCACGAACCTCGACAGCGTGGCCGCTGTGGCCGTCGAGGAGGGGTATATAAAATCGGAGGATGTGGACAGGCTCATGGCCTTCCGCGCAGATCCCTCCGATGAGAGCTGGATCGGAGGCGCGATATGAATACCGTAAAGAGCCTGATCCGCATCACAGACCTGTCCACCAGGGAGATCGCGGCGCTTATAGATACGGCAAACGACATCATCGAAAACCCGGGGGCATACGCCGAGCGCTGTCACGGCAAAAAGCTCGCCACGCTCTTTTTCGAGCCGTCCACCCGCACGCGCCTGAGCTTTGAGGCGGCCATGTATGAGCTGGGCGGTCACGTGCTGTCCGTGCCGGAGGGCAATTCCTCCTCCGCCGCCAAGGGCGAGAGCGTGGCGGACACGGCGCGGACGGTGAGCTGCTATGCCGACATCATCGCCATGCGCCACCCCAAGGAGGGCGCGCCGTATGTGGCGGCGCAGAACGCGTCCGTCCCGGTCATAAACGCGGGCGACGGCGGCCATAACCACCCCACCCAGACGCTTACGGACCTTCTCACCATCCAGCGGGAAAAAGGGCGGCTCCACGGCATGACCATCGGCGTATGCGGCGACCTGAAATTCGGCCGCACGGTGCATTCCCTCATCGAGGCCATGAGCCGGTATGAGGACGTGCGCTTCGTCCTCATCTCCCCGGAGGAGCTGAAGCTTCCGAGCTATGTAAAAAAAGACATCATCCAGAAAAAACGCATTGAATACAAGCAGACGACGGATCTTGTCGGCGTCATGCCGGAGCTGGACGTGCTGTACATGACCCGCGTACAGCGGGAGCGCTTTTTGAGCGAGGAGGAATACCTCCGCCTGAAGGACAGCTATATCCTCACGCCGGAAAAGCTGAAAACGGCCAAGCCGGACATGATCGTCATGCATCCCCTGCCCCGCGTAAACGAGATATCCGTGGCGGTGGACGACGACCCGCGGGCCTGCTACTTCCGTCAGGCGCTCAACGGCAAATATATCCGCATGGCGCTTATCCTGAAAATGCTCGAGGAGGCGGGGACGATATGAACGTAGACGCAATCAAAAACGGGATCGTGATAGACCATATCCAGGCCGGGAAAGGCATGGAGCTGTACCGCTTTCTGGATTTGGAGTCCCTGGGCTGCCCCGTGGCGCTGATGATGAACGTCGCCAGCCGCCAGATGGGGCGCAAGGATATCATCAAGGTGGACGGAAAGCTCGGCGTCGATCTGAACGTTCTGGGCTTTATCGACCCGAACATCACCATCGACATCATCGAAAACGAGGTCTGCGTGAAAAAATACCACCCGGAGCTGCCCGCGCAGATACGGGACATCGTTCGATGCAAAAACCCCCGCTGCATAACCACCAGCGAACAGGAGCTGCCGCAGATATTCCGTCTGTCCGACAGGCGGAACAAGGTCTACCGCTGCGTCTATTGCGACGGAAAGCTGGACTGATAAGGCGGGCCGCTCCGGCGCTTTTTCCCGGCGGGAACGGGATGAGAAAGAAAAGCGCCGTCTGAGAGGCGCGGTCTTTTGGGACAAAAAGTACAATTTTTTCGCTTTTTCGCGCGAAAAACTTTGCATGTTGCATAAGTTTGTGTTATACTCAACTTATATTTTTATTTATGAGGAGAGTTAACATGTCATTTCTGAAAAAGATCAAGCTGCCCGGTTGGATCTTCATCGGCCTTATCCTCGGTATTCTGGCCGGTCTGTGCTTTCTGGGCAACCCGGACTTTACCACGAACTACATAAAGCCCTTCGGCACGATCTACATCAATCTGCTGAAGTTTCTTGTGGTTCCCGTGGTCCTCACGTCCATCATCAGCGGCGTTGTGAGCCTTGGCGACGTCAAGCGCGTCGGTTCCATCGGATGGAAGACCATCGTTTATTATCTGGCTACAACGGTCGTGGCCATCATAATCGGCCTGATTTTCGCCTCTCTTGCAAAGGGTCTGAGCCTGTTTCCCACCCTTGAGGTCTCCGGGCTGGAGTACGAGGCCAATTCCTCCAGCGTCATGGACGTCATCGTGGGAATCTTCCCCTCCAATATGTGGAGCTCGTTCTCCGAGGCCAATATGCTTCAGGTCATCGTAATCGCGCTGCTTTTCGGCGTGGGCATCCTGCTGGCGGGAGAGAAAGCCCAGCCCTTCAACAGCTTTATCGACAGCGCCTATAACGTCGTCATGAAGGTGATGATGATGATCATAAAGATCACCCCCATCGGCGTATTCTGCCTGATGTGCAACGTGGTGGCGGTAAACGGGCCGCAGATCATCGGCTCCCTGTTCCTTGTCATTCTGGTGGCGTATATCGCCTACATAGTGCATCTTGTGGTGTGCTACGGCATTTCCACCCAATGGCTTTCCAAGATCGGCTTCGGCAAGTTCCTGAAGGGCATCTGGCCCGCCATGACCGTCGCCTTTACCACTACCTCCTCTGCGGCGACCCTGCCCCTGACCATCGAATGCTCCAACGAGATGGGCGCCGATCCCGAGGTCAGCTCCTTCGTCCTGCCTCTGGGCGCGACCATCAATATGGACGGCTCCGCCATCTATCAGGCCGTAGCCGCTGTGTTCATCGCCACCTGCTACGGCGTTAATCTTACCCTTGGCCAGATGGCCATGATCGTCCTGACCGCCACGCTGGCATCCATCGGTACCGCCGGTGTTTCCGGCGCCGGCATGATCATGCTGGCGATGGTGCTGGAGAGCGTCGGTCTGCCTGTGGAGGGCATCGCCCTGATTGCCGGCGTTGACAAGCTGTTCGACATGGGCCGCACGACTCTCAACATCGTGGGCGACTCCACCTGCGCCCTGTACATGAGCCGTCTCGACCGCAGCCGCACCGCAAAGCTGGCTGCCAAAAACGGCTGATCCATTCTCCCACAGAATCCCATAAGGGCGCGCCGCGATTTTTCCTGCTGCGGCGCGCCCTTGCTGCGCGCGCCGTTCTATTTATGATTGCATTGCCCGCGGGAATGTGTTAAAATAAGGGAAATTACTGACAGTGATAATCATTTCTTAGGAGGTTCGATCCATGAAAGCGATAGAAAGTTCCGACAAGCTGAAGCTCGTACACAGCGATATCCGCGGCCCTGTCTTTGACAAGGCCATGGAGATGACCCGTCAGGGTATCGACGTATTGAAGCTCAACACGGGAAATCCCGCTACGTTTGGCTTTACAATGCCCGACAGCGTGAGAAACGCGCTCCTGACCGGCGTCGATAAGGCTGTCGCCTATTGCGATTCCAAGGGCATGCCCGACGCCCGTCAGGCGCTCTGGGAGTACCACACCTCCCGCGGCCTTCAGGATATCACACCCGACGATATTTTCATCGGCAACGGCGTCAGCGAGCTTGCGCCGATGATTGCAAACTCCATCCTCAGTCAGGGAGACGAGCTTCTGATGCCCGCGCCGAGCTACAGCCTGTGGTCGAACGCCTGCTACCTTGCCGGCGCAAAGCCCGTGTTCTATACCTGCGACGAGGCGTCTGACTGGTACCCCGATCTGGCGGATATGGAAAAGAAGCTCACGGATCGCACCCGCGCCGTGCTTCTCATCAACCCCAACAACCCCACCGGGCAGGTCTACGCCCCGGAGCTTGTGGAGCAGGTGGCGGAGTTTGCCAGAAAGCATGAGCTTCTTCTCATCTCCGACGAGATATACGACCGGCTCATCATCGACGACGTGCCTTTCCGCTCCACCGCCGCCATCGCGCCGGACGTGCCGTGCGTGACGCTGAACGGCCTTTCAAAATCCCATATCATCTGCGGCTTCCGCTGCGGCTGGGCGGTGGTCAGCGGCCCGCGGGAATACACGGCGCAGCTCCGGGAGTGCCTTGGAAAGCTCTGCTCCATGCGCCTTTGCGGAAACGCCCTGACCCAGCTTGTCATCCCCGCGGCCATGAAGGACACGGAAAGCACCCGCGCCATGCTCGTGCCCGGCGGGCGCATCTACGAGCAGCGTGAAGCGGCCTGCCGCGCGCTGGACGTGCTGGCGGCGGACGGTCTCGTCACATACCGTCGGCCCCACGCGGCGTTTTACGTGTTCCCGAAGCTGTCCGGGAAGCTCGGCATCCGGGACGACAAGCAGTTTGCCTTCGACGTGCTGGCGGAAAAGCATATCCTCCTTGTGGCGGGAAGCGGCTTCGACTGGCCCGCGCCCGATCACTTCCGTCTGGTGCTTCTGCCCGAGGCGCAGAAGATTTACGACGCTGTCCTCCAGATCGGCGATTTCCTCAAGACCTATAAACAATAAAACGATAAGACCCGTCCGGCGGGGGCATATCTCCCCCGCCGGATTTCTGCGTTTTTCGTGCAAAAATATCTCTTGCAATTTTTGCGGCGTATCTGCTAAAATAATTTTTACGCTGACCAATTCAATAAAGCAAAACGACACAAGTGGTGCAGGGCACGTAAATCTGATCACGGTAAATTGCTGACAGTTTACAGGATTTCTGCCGCTTGTGTTTTTTGCGCCCTGAAAGGAGTTTTTATCATGCCGCAAAACAAATTCCAACGACTTGCCTTTGCGTTCATCACCGTCGTCATCACCGTTCACGCCTATGTGTTTTACAGCCTTTACGTCGTAAACGGGACGGCGCTCATGTCGGCGACCGGCGCGTCCAGCGTGCTGGGGGCCATCCGCGCGCAGGGAGGCGTTTATATGCTTGGCCGGTTCGTTCCCATCTGGGCCGTGGTGCTGACGGAGTTCTGCCTTGCCTATCTGCTGGAGGTCGTTATGGGAAGCCCCTGTTCCTTCAAGCTGGCCCGGCGGGTGTTCGATCCCCAGCGCAACCACCCCATGATCTTTGAAACGGCCATCATCTGCGCCACCGTGGGGCTGATGTGCCCGGCTATGAGCCTTCTCGCCGCCGTGCTGTACTATCCGTACTACGCGGGCTTTCATTTCGCGACGCTGCTGGCAAATTGGATCAAGCTCGTCTGCTTTAACTTTCCCTTCGCGTATTTCACGCAGCTGTTCTTTATCCAGCCGCTTGTGCGTACGATATTCAAGGCTCTGTTCCATCGGAGCATCAAGGCTCACGTGAGCCAGCCGCAGCGGAAATCCACCAACGAATCCGAGGCCATCGCCGAGATATTCCGGCGCATAGACCTGATAAAGGAAGAGCTGGCGCTGGAAAATACCCAGACGCAGGAAGACGAGGACACCGTACAGGAATAACGTCCGCAAACACAAAAGCCTCCCGAAGCAGCCGCGCTCTGCGGGCCGTTTTGGGAGGCTTTTTGCGTGTCCGTATGCTTTTTTACGTTTCCTGTATGCGGTCGGACATGATTTTGAACCCGGCTCTGGTGAGCTCGTCCTTGATGGTCTGTATCTGCGCGAAATCACGGGTCTCCATGCCGATTTTGAGAAAACAGCTTGAGATGGCCATGTTCGCGTCGGAACGCTCATGGTGGACGGAAACGACGTTTGCGCCGCAGCGGGATATGATCTGGCTCACGCCGACGAGCTGGCCGGGCTTGTCCTCCAGCGCTATCTGCAAAACGCTGTTCCGGCCGCCCATGACAAGCCCGCGGGTAATGACCCGGGAGAGGATGTTGACGTCGATGTTGCCGCCGGATACGAGGCACACGACCTTTTTCCCCTCGATGGGAAGCTTATCGAACAGGGCCGCGGCCACGCTGACCGCGCCCGCGCCCTCGGCAATGAGCTTCTGCTGCTCGATAAGGGCGAGGATGGCGGCGGCGATCTCGTCCTCCGAGACGGTCACGATGTCGTCCACAAAGCGCTTTGTCATGGAAAAGGTCATATCCCCGGGCGTCTTGACGGCGATGCCGTCGGCAAAGGTGGATACGGTGTCCAGCGTGACGAGCTTGCCGTGGAGACAGCTTCGCGCCATGCTGGGGGCGTTTTCCGCCTGCACGCCGTAGACCTTCACGCCGGGGTTGAGGCTCTTGACGGCGCAGGCAACGCCGGAAATGAGTCCGCCGCCGCCGACGGGGACGATGACCGCGTCCGCGTCGGGGAGCTGGTCGAGGATCTCCAGACCGATGGTGCCCTGTCCGGCAATGACAAGCTCGTCGTTGAACGGGTGGATGAAGGTCGCGCCCGTCTCCTGCTGGAGCTTGCAGGCGTATTCGTAGGCGTCGTCATACGCGCCCGCCACAAGGCGAACCTCCGCGCCGAGGCGCTTGGTGGCCTCCACCTTGCTGATGGGCGCGCCGTCGGGCATACAGACGATGCTGCGGATGCCCATTTTTGTGGCGGACAGCGCCACGCCCTGCGCGTGGTTGCCGGCGGAGCAGGCGACGATGCCGGCCGCGCGCTGCTCGTCGGTGAGGGAAGCAATCTTGTTGTACGCGCCGCGGATTTTGAAGGAGCCCGTTACCTGCAAGTTTTCGGTTTTGAGATAAAGTTCCGCGTTCCCTCCGAGGTTCTGCGCGCGGAGAAGATCCGTTTTCCGCGCCACGTTTTTCAGCGTGAAGGCGGCCTGATATATTTTGTCAAGAGTGAGCATGGCTGTCCTCGCTTTCGGGAGAGGTATCGTCCGCGCGGCAGATAAGGTCGTTGATAAGCTGCCGGGCCGTCCGGCCGGAGCGGCTGGCATGGCGCACCTGCCATGTGGACGCGGCCGCGCGGAGCTCCGCTTCCGAAAGGGAGGCGAGCGCCGGCGTTTCTTCCGCCAGCGTTTTCACGATGGTCTGGTACTCGTCAAAGGACGGGTTCGGGTAGTATATCTGCAAGCCGAAGCGGGCGGCCAGAGAGAGCTTTTCCTCCATGGTGTCGGAGCGGTGGATATCCCCGTTGTGCTCCATGTCGCTGCGGTCGTTCCATGTCTCGCGGACAAGGTGGCGGCGGTTCGACGTGGCGTAGATGAGGACGTTTTCCGGCGCGGCCTCCGAGCCGCCCTCCATGACGGCCTTCAGGTGCTTGTATTCCACCTCGTTTTCCTCGAAAGAGAGATCGTCCAGAAACAGGATGAAGCGGTAATTGCGCCCCTTTATCTGGCTCAGAATCTCCGGGATGAGGGAAAACTGCTGCTTGTACAGCTCGATAAGGCGCAGACCATCCTCGGCGTATTCGCAGGCGACGGCCTGAATGCTGGTGGATTTTCCCGTGCCCGCGTCGCCGTAGAGCAGCACGTTGTTGGCGTGCCGGCCGCGGAGGAACGCAAGCGTGTTTTCCAGCAGCAGCTCCTTTTGGGACTCGTAGCCGATAAGCTCCGACAGGCTGACACGGCGGCGGTTCTCCACGGGAAAGAGCCGGACGCGGCCATTCTCCTGCCGGACGCGGAATATCTGTCCCATGCCGAGAACGCCGAGGCCGTGGGCCTTGTAATACGCCGTCAGCAGCTCCAGCAGCTCGGAGCCGCTTTCGGCGGCGGCCAGCGCCCGCGCCAGAGCCGTAAACCGCTTTGCCTCCGGGGTTTCGGCGACGGGACTGTTATGGCGGAAATCCATGAGGATGGGGTTATCCAGACCCATGCGGAAGAGCTGGAGGAAGACGTCCATGTCCTTTTGCGCGAGCTGCCAGAGGCTGTCCTGCTCGGGACAGCGCCTCTCGCAGGCGAGCGCGAACGGGTTTTCATCCTTCAGCAGACAGTAGGTCAGGTGACAGTGCCATAAATTGCCCTGCCAGCCGTATCGGACGGCCTCGCTGATAAGGTGAGTGCCGTCCGGCAGGTCGGCGTGGTACAAGATAAGCTCGTCGAGAAATTTGTCGATCCAGTTCATGGGCTGTTCACTGCAGGATCGCGCCCTTGTCGGCGGAGCTGACGAGCTTCGCGTAGCGGGCGAGATAACCGGTCTTTACCTTCGGCTCGGGGCTGACCCAGGCCTTCCGGCGGCTGGCAAGGTCTTTGTCGCTGACCTTGAGCGTCACGGAGCGGTTCGGGATGTCGATGGCAATGATGTCGCCCTCCTGCACCAGCGCAATGACGCCGCCGGAGGCTGCCTCGGGGCTCACATGACCAATGGCCGCGCCCCGGGTCGCGCCGGAAAAGCGCCCGTCGGTGATGAGGGCCACGCTCTCGCCGAGACCCATGCCGCAGATGGCGGAGGTGGGGTTGAGCATCTCCCGCATGCCGGGGCCGCCC
>CAZEXC010000032.1:0-14648 GCA_964516625.1 uncultured Oscillospiraceae bacterium
TCCGCATAGCGGATGCGCGGTTTTGGCGGGAGATCAGCCCATGAGGTCAAAGTAGCAGATGTTGCTGTTGTCTCCCTCGGGCATATGTTGGTTGGACATATAGAGATAGGGGACCTCGTCGGCGTTTACGAGCCAGCCGACCTGCATGGTAACTGTCTCGCCCGCGGCGAGAGCGCCGATGTAGTTCGTGCCGTTTGAAACGCCCTCGGTATGCACGCTGTAGTAGCACATTTCCGTCCCGTCGCCCGGTACGACGCTGTTTATTATATAGTCGTAGTCCGTTCCGCCGTCAAGCGTGCGGGTAAAGCTCTCGTAGCCGTCCTCTGTTTCCACCATGGGTATGGCGTCGAACATAAAGTTGATGTTTTCCAGATCCTCGCCGGTGGTGTTGGTTATCTCCATGGAGGCTACGACGAACATGGTCTGCTCCTCCTGCGTGCCGATCACCGTTTGGGATAAAGTATCTATGCCGTTGCCGCCCCGGATGAAATTGACGGTGTTGACGGGCAGCTTCCCGTTCTCGTCCAGAAGATAGGCCCAGTCCGCCATGCCGTCGGGGTCGCTCTCCGGCAGGATGCTGAAATCATCGGACACGGCCACGTCTGTCACCGTCACGTCCAGCGGGATAGCGTCGTTAAAGGTGGGAAACAGCACGGAAGCCGTCTCTCCCAGAGCGAAGACGCTCGTCTGATCGGCGGAGAGGGCAGTTTTGGCGCTGTCGTTTCCTGCGACGGAGGCGATTGCGGAGATGATCCTGGTGACTATGCCGTCGGCGTATTCCACTTCGTCGGCACGGCCGTCCCGGCCATCCGCCGCCTGCTGGTAGAGGTAGGTCAGGTAGGCGAGCTGCTGCTCGTCGTATTCCTCCCCATCCGCCGTGACGATGAGCCCCTCGGCGAATCGGATGGCCGTTTCCTTATCCACGTCGGAGCCGATATAGATGGTCAGCACCTGATTTGCCTCGGGATAGGCGATATACAGCCGCTTGTCCATGGGTATCGTGCCGTCGCCGACGAGGCTGTTCCACTGGAAATATATGGCCTCGTGGCTGCCGACAGTCAGGCTCTCCTGAATATCCTCGTCGATATCCACATCCGTCACCAGCTCACAGAAGGTGGCCTCGCCGGTGTCAAGAACGTTCTCGGCGATGGAAAAGCCGCCCTGATAGGGAGTGTCCTCGTAAAAATACTGGTAGCTGCTGTCGTCGGCCGCCGTCATGCCGTCAGGCAGCCATCCGGCCTCCACGGTGGCGTATCGTCCGGCGGACGTGTCCACGTCCGCGCTGTCAAACGAGACGGAAATGACGCGCCCGTAATCGCCGACAGAGCGGCTTTGCAGGCCGAAAACGCCTGCGGCGAAAGCGCCTGTTATGAGCAGCGCCGCCGCGGCGGCGATGAGCGCGGCCATACGCGCGGGACGGCGCTTTTTCCTCGTTTTCCTCTGCGTATCGTATATATTGTTTTCCTTTGCCATTTTCATAACCTCCGTGACGGTGCTTTCGGAGGCGTGCAGCGTGTCAAAGGCCTGTTTGAAAAGTTCCCGCTCTGTCATATCGTTTCCGCCTCCATAAACATTTTTTTGAGTTTTTCCCGCCCGCGGGAGAGGATCGAGCGCACGGTGGACGGATTCATATCCAGAAGCCCGGCGATCTCGTCCGTGGTGCGATCCTCATAGTAGTACAAATACAGCACGGCGCGGTATTTGGACGGAAGGGCCATCACAAGCTCAAACAGCTCCCTGTGGGCCTCCGAGGGCAGCGCCAGCGTGTTTTCGTATTCCGACAGATCCTCCAGCCGCCGCCATGGGGAGCGGAGCGCTGATTTGCACTCGTTCGCCGTCACCCGGATGAGCCAGTTTTTGACGTGGCCCTCGCTTTCAAAACACGTGTCGGTCTGATAGAGCTTCAGCAGCACGTTCTGGGTGATGTCGTCGGCGTCGGCGCGGCTTTTCATATAGCTGAAAGCCAGCCGGAACACGGTATCCATGTACTTGTCCGCGAGGTAGATGAAACGCTCGTCTGTAAGCATATCGTTCTCCTTGAAAAGCTTTTCACCTGTAATACGCAGCGGGAGGCCAAAATGTTGCACAGAGTATGAAAAAAGACGGAAAGAAAAAAATAAGGGGCCCCGCAGGGCCCCAGACGTTATTTTTTCAGCATACGGGCGGCGTTCAGGATGGCGAGGACGGCCACGCCCACGTCGGCGAAAACCGCCTCCCACATGGACGCCGCGCCGAAAGCGCCGAGCAGGAGGAAAAGCCCCTTTATCCCCAAGGCAAAGACGATGTTCTGCCGGACGATGCGCAGACATTTTTTCGCGATGTCCATGGCCTCGACCAGCTTTGCCGGGTCGTCGTCCATGAGGACGATATCCGCCGCCTCGATGGCCGCGTCGGAGCCCATGCCGCCCATGGCGACGCCAATGTCCGCCCGGCTCAGGACCGGCGCGTCGTTGACGCCGTCGCCCACATAGGCGAGGGCGCGGCCCCTGTCGGTCTGCGCGAGAAGCTCCTCCAGCCGCGCGACCTTATCCGCCGGGAGCAGCCGGGCATATACGCCGTCGAGCCCGAGAGCGTCCGCCGCGGCTCTGCCGGCCTCCTCGCTGTCGCCGGTGAGCATAACGGTTTTGACGCCGCGCCCCCGCAGCGCGGCGACGGTGGCCGCCGCCGTGGGCTTGAGGGTGTCGGAAATGACGGCGCAGCCAAGGTATTTGCCGTCCTTTGCCACATATACCACTGTGCCGCCGTCACCGCAGGGGGCGGGCTCGATGCCCCGCTCCGTCAGGAGCTTTTCGTTCCCGGCGAGGACGGGGACGCCGTCCAGCAGGGCGATGACGCCCCGGCCGGGAAGCTCCTGTATTTCGCTGAGGCGGGCGGGATCCGTCTGACCCGGCCACGCCGCCCGCAGGCTCTGGGCGATAGGGTGGCTGCTGTGGCCTTCCGTCAGAGCGGCGGTTTCAAGAAGCTCGCTTTCGGAAACGCCGTCGGCGGGATGCAGAGCCGAGAGGGAGAAGCGCCCCTGCGTGAGGGTGCCGGTCTTGTCGAACACGACGGTGTCCGTCTTTGCCAAAAGCTCCAGATAGTTCCCGCCCTTGACGAGGATGCCGCGGGCGGACGCGCCGCCGATGCCGCCGAAAAACGAAAGAGGGATGGATATGACCAGCGCGCAGGGGCAGGAAATGACGAGGAAAATCAGGGCCCTGTGTACCCAGACCGCCCACTGGCCCGTAAACAGCGGGGGAATGACGGCCAGCAGCGCCGCGGCCGCGACGACGGCGGGGGTATAGTACCGGGCGAAGCGCGTGATGAAGTTTTCCGCCTTTGCCTTTTTCGCGGCGGCGTTTTCCACAAGGTCGAGTATCTTTGCCACTGTGGACTGACCGAAGGGCTTCGTGACCCGGACGGTGATAAGTCCTGTCAGGTTTACGCAGCCTGAAAATATCTCGTCGCCCGCGGCGGCGGCGCGGGGAACCGCTTCGCCGGTCAGGGCGGCGGTGTCCAGCGTGGTCGAGCCCTCGACGATAACGCCGTCGAGAGGCGTTTTTTCCCCCGGACGCACGGCGATGAGCTCGCCTGCCGCGACCTGCTCGGGATCGGTCTGCACAAGGGCGCCGTCGCGGAAAACATTTGCGGTGTCCGGCCGGATGTCCATCAGCCGGGCGATAGAGCGGCGGGATTTTTCCACGGCGCAGCTCTGGAACAGCTCGCCTGTCTGGTAAAACAGCATCACGCCGACGGCCTCGGCGTATTCGCCGAGCGCCAGCGCGCCGATGGTGGCAATGGTCATGAGGAAGTTTTCGTCAAACACCTCGCCGTGGACGATGTTCCGCGCGGCCTTCCAGAGAATGTCCCATCCCACAAGGAAATAGGGAACCAAAAACAGCGGCAGCCGCCAGAGCCCCTCGACAGGCGCGAGGGCCGCGGCGATGAGAAGCGCGCCGCTCAAAAGGATACGGGCAAGCGTCCGTTTTTGTTTTCGTGTCATGGAAGCGTCCTCCGGCCGGGCGTCATTTCAGGACGATCCGGCAGTCCGGCTCCACCTTTTTGCAGCATTTGACGACGGCCTGCATGATGTCGTCAAAGCGCCCGTCGTCTGCGTCGATGGTGAGCTTCTGGGTCAGGAAGCTGACGGAGGCGGCGGTCACGCCGTCGAGCTTGTTGATGGCCCGTTCCATTTTCATGGCGCAGTTGGCGCAGTCAAGGTCAATGAGCTGAAAGGTCTTTTTCATGGGATCTTCTCCTTATATAAAATGGATGAATGGCCTATGCGCGCTGAAGCGGCGGTCATTCGTTAATGTGCTCCATACCCTGAGCGATGATTTTGCGGACGTGATCGTCCGCGAGGGAATAGAAGACGGTCTTTCCCTCTTTTCGGGGCTTTACAAGACGGCTCGCCTTCAAAAGCCGGAGCTGGTGGCTGACGGCGGACTGGGTCAGCCCCAGAAGCTGGGCGATGTCGCACACGCAAAGCTCCGCCTCAAACAGGGCGTAAAGGATCTTCACCCGCGTGGAGTCGCCGAATATCTTGAAAAGCTCCGCCAGATCGTACAGCGTTTCGTCGTCCGGCATATCCCGCAGCACCCGGTTTACCGTGTGCTCATGCACACACAAAAAGCCGCAGCGCTCTATGTCGTTCTGATCGGTGGGGGTCATAGCGTCACATCCTGAAAATAAAATATATGAACAAGTGTTCATATATTAGCATAAATAGCGGGATCTGTCAACGGGGAATTTTCCAAAAGCGCAGAAAAATGCCCGCCCTCTGTCCGCTGTGGGACAAAGGACGGGCAATGCGGCCGGGAACGCTTAATCGGCAAACTGGCCGTTGTAGGTGACAAGGGAGGCGGTGGAAACGCCGCTGATATCGCACAGCGAGGTGACGAAAGCGGTGTCGCCGTCCTTGAGCGTGACCTCGACGGAAAGCTCGATGCCGGAAGGGGAGACGGTCTTGGCCTTCACGGCCGGCCGGTCCGCCGCGGCACGGATGGCTTCCATGACGGCTGTCTCCGCCGCGCTGTCGGCGCAGTCGATCACGAGGATGTACGGGTGGACGCCTATCTTCCGGCGGGCGAAAATCAGGAGGATAACGCCGATGATGACGCTTCCCGCGACGGCAAGCAGAAACATCCCCGCGCCCACGACGATGCCCGCGGCCAGCGCCCAGAACAGGAACACGATCTCAAACGGCTCCTTGATGGCGGCGCGGAAACGGACGATGGACAGCGCGCCCACCATGCCGAGGGACAGCACCACGTTCGAGGTGACGGCCAGAATGACGAGGGTCGTCACCATCGTCAGGCCCAGAAGGGTGATGCCGAAGCCGGTGGAATACATGACGCCCTGAAAGGTCTTTTTATAAATGAGAAAAATGAAGCCGCCCAGAATACAGGCGAAGACCATGGCCAGCAATACGTCGAGGAAGGAAAATTCGGTCACGTTTTCCAGAAAACTGGATTTGAACACATCAGAGAAAGTCATGGGGGCCTCCTTAATTAAATATCATATTGCCGGCATACGGCGTATTTGGAAAAAGCGCGGACGCGGGGCGTGCCCTCCTGAAGGAGCATACGGATGATGTCGGGCAGGAACTCGTCGTATTTCACTTCCATGATCACGCGGTTGGGCGCGGCGGGCACAAGGGGCGCGCGGCCGGAGAGAAGCTCCCGGGAGCAGATGCCGCTTCGGATGTCGTAATCGAAAGTGACGCGGACGTTTCCCGGCGCGTAGATGAAAGGCTCCCGCCGGTAGGAAACGATGGTTTTCGGGCGAAGAAGATCCGTTCGCATCCGAAGATACAGCTCCTGCATGAGAGGCTGGCCGGTATCTGTCATCCAGCCAAGGTCGCCGTCCAGCAGGCGCCGGAGCTGCTCCGGCGTCATGGGGCACATGTATTTTGTCCCCAAGCCGCCGTATTTGACCTTTTTTTCCAGATGGAGGGTGGAGGGATCCCCGTTATAAAGCCGGATGCGGAATTTCTCCCGGCGTGACACGCCGCTGTAATTTTGCAGGAGCGCCGTGTCCGCCAAATCGTCAAAATACAGGCTCGCGATGCCATAGGCCCCGTCCGGCCCCGTATGCGGGTCGGGGCGCATCACCGCCCGGCACCGCTGGGACAGGGCGGCGTATTCTCCCCGGCCCAAAACGTATTTCAGCTCCTGGCGGAGGACGTTATGTTTTCCTTCACTTTTCATAGAGACGCAGATCCTGTTTCCAATTTCGGTATTATTATGATATACTGGTCGCAGGTGAAAATTTCCTACAGTATATCACAAGTGTCCGCAAATTGGTAGAAAAATTGTAAAATTATTGTAAAATCCCAATATCCCGGCAAGCGCCGCGGCGGCTCTGCCCCCGCGGCGGAAAAGAGGCGAAGATATATGCGAATGACCGAGCTTATCGAGAAAAAACGCGGCGGCGGGACGCTTTCCGACGGGGAGATACGCTGGATGATAGACGGCTATACGCGCGGCGATATCCCGGACTATCAGATGAGCGCCATGTGTATGGCGGTCTGCTTTTGCGGCATGACGGACGAGGAGACCTTCGCCCTTACGATGGCGATGCTTGACTCCGGCGAAAGGCTCGACCTGTCCGAGGTGGAGGGCGTGAAGGCCGACAAGCACTCTACCGGCGGCGTGGGGGATAAGACGAGCCTTGTGCTGTGCCCCATGCTGGCCGCCTGCGGCGTGAAGGTGGCAAAGCTCTCCGGCCGCGGTCTGGGACATACCGGCGGCACGCTCGACAAGCTCGAGAGCTTCGCGGGCTTTTCCGCCGCGATCGACACGCGGCGGCTCGTTCGGCTCGTGAACGAAAACGGCCTTGCCATTGCCGGACAGACGGAAAACCTCGTCCCCGCGGACAAAAAGCTCTACGCCCTTCGGGACGTGACGGGAACGGTCAGCTCCATACCGCTCATCGTCAGCAGCATCCTGTCGAAAAAGCTGGCGGCGGGGGCGGATATCATCGTTCTGGACGTAAAGGCCGGTTCGGGCGCTTTCATGCAGACGGAGGAGGACGCCTTCCGGCTGGCGGAGGCGCTGGCGGCCGTCGGCCGCCGCGCGGGGAAAAAAGTCGCCGCCGTGGTGACGGATATGGATCAGCCTCTGGGTCATGCGGTGGGAAACGCGCTGGAGGTAAAAGAGGCCATATCCGCCCTCCGGGGCGAGTATACGGGCGATCTGACGGAGCTTTGCCTTGCGCTGGGAACCCCGGTGCTTCTGGAAAGCGGCCTTGCCCGGTCGGAGGAGGAAGGACGCGCCATGCTGCAAAGGACCATCCGCGACGGCTCTGCGATGGAGCGCTTTTCCCGCTTTATCGCGGCGCAGGGAGGCGACGCGGCGGCAGCAGCCGACCCGTCCCTTCTGCCGCGCGCGCCTGCGACGGCGGAGGCGGTCTGCCATACTCCGGGCTATGTGCGGCGCATCGACGCCCGAGGCGTCGGCATGACGAGCATGGCCCTTGGCGGCGGACGGGCGCGGAAGGGCGACAGCATAGACCTCTCCGTCGGCGTCGTGCTGCGAAAGAAGGTGGGCGAGCGCGTGGCGGCGGGCGAGAGCCTTGGCGTCGTCCATGCCCGGACGGAGGAGGAGGCCCGCCGGGGGGCGGAGCGCCTTGCCGCCTGCTTTGAGCTGACGGACAAAAAAATACAGCCGCCGCCGTTTATCAAGGGCGTCGTGCGCGGAGGGAGAACTGAGAGATGAAGATACTTATAACGGACGCCTGCGACCTGACGGACGCGGAGCGGGAGCATCTGCGGGGGCTGGGGCTGGAGGTTCTGGAGTGCGCGGACGACGCGCCTTATCCCGGCGACCCGTCGCAGCCCGATATCATTGCCTGCAAAATGTTTTTCAGCCACACGCCCATCGAGCGCTTCACGTCGCTTAAATATATCCAGCTTTTCATGGCGGGGTTCGACCACGTTCCCATGGATTATATACGCGGACACGGCATTGAATTTCATAACGCCCGGGACGTATACAGCATCCCCATCGCGGAGTTCGGCATCGGCGGCGTGCTGGCGCTGTACAAGCATTTCCGGGAATTTGACGCCCAGCAGCACGCCCACAAATGGGCGCTGCGGCGCTTTCTCGGCGAGCTGACGGACAAAAACGTCCTCATCGTGGGCGCGGGAAGCATCGGACGGGAATTTGCCAAACGCTTCCGCGCCTTCGGGTGCCGGGTGACGGGGCTTGCCCGCACGGCGCGCCCTATGGAATTTTTCGACGAGGTGCGCGCTGCGGATGAGCTGGACGGGCTTCTCCCCGGGGCGGATATCGTCGTCATGTGCCTGCCGAGCGATGCCTCCACGCGGCATATCATGGACGCGGCGCGCTTTGCAAAGATGAAAGAGGGGGCTTTGTTTGTAAACGTCGCCCGCGGCGCGCTGGCGGACGAGAGCGCCCTTGTGGCGGCGCTGGAGAGCGGACGGCTCGGCGGCGCGGTGCTGGACGTTTTTGAGACCGAGCCCCTGCCGGACGAAAGTCCCCTGTGGGACATGGAAAACGTCATCGCCACGCCGCACACGAGCTTCGGCGCGGAGCTTAACCGGCAAAGGCTCTTCGAGGTCATGAACCGCAACCTTGACGCGTCTGATATACTAAAGAAGTAAAGAGCTCTGGGGGAGAGGAGGCGTCTTATGGGCAAGCAAAACAGGGCGATAGAGCTGTACCGCTTCATCGGGGCGGTCATGATACTCTGCTACCACTGCTACTGGTTCGCGTTCCGGGAGGATGGCGAGCAGTTCATAGGGTTTTATCTGTTCGTGGAGTTTTTCTTCATCCTCAGCGGTTTTCTGATGATGCGGTCCATCCGCCGCCATGTGACGCCGGAGCAGCGGCTGGACGCGGCGGGCTCGACATGGGCGTACCTCCGCGGGCGGCTGCGCCGGTTCTATCCTCATCATCTGCTGTCGTGGATTCTGGTGGCGATTATTCTGGTCGCCGTCACGAAGCAGATATACCCCATCGAGCTGTTTCAGGTCGGCTGGGCGGAGCTTCTGCTCGTGAACCTGTTTGGCTTTGTGCGGGGAGACTACATAAACATCGTGTGCTGGTATCTGAGCGCGCTGCTGTTTGCCTCCGCCGTCATATATTATCTGCTTATGAAGGACGAGGACGGGTTTATCAAGGTCATTGGGCCGATCGGCGCGATCCTGCTTTACGGCGTCCTTTTCGACCGCAAGGGGAGCCTTGCCAACACCATCCTGTTTACGCAGTATTCCGCATTTCTGGGCTTTTACCGGGCTTTGGCCGATATGACCGTCGGATGCATCGCCTACCGCATATACGAGTGGATGCAGGACGTGGAGATACCGGGGGAGCGGCTTCTGGCGACGGTGCTGGAGGGCGCTGTCATGCTGGCCTCCGCGCTGTGGATGTTCCGCAACAGCGGGAAGATGGATTTTCTTTTTGTGGTGCTGTTTGCGGCGTTCGTCATCAGCGTTTTCCGCGGCAGGAGCGTTTTTACGCGGATCTTCGATAACGGCGTGTCCGCGTGGCTTGGGGAGATCAGCTTTGCCTATTTCCTCAATAACCTTGTGGTCATCTATCCGTATATGTACTTTTTCCCGGACTCGGGCATTTGGAAGATGTGCCTTGTGTGCGTCCCGGCATGCTTTGTGCTGTCGATTATCACCAGCCGCATAACCAAAGCCCTCGGCGGCCGCTGACAGGCAAAAAACGCCCTCCGGCGCACAGACGCGCCGGAGGGCATATTTTTTTGCTCCGCGGAGCTTGCGCCCGGCGGGGCGGGCGGTCAGGCGGAGGCCATGGCGTTTTTGATAAGCGCCATCAGATCGCCGTACGTCTCGCAGGCGGGGATATCCGGGTTGTCCTTTCGGATGCTTTCCGGGCTTCGGAAGAGGAACCCGGCGCGGCTGGCTCTGATCATGGCCAGATCGTTGAAGCTGTCGCCGGAGGCGATGGTCTCGAACCCCGCGGACTGGAGCGCCCGAACCGTGGTGAGCTTGGTGTTTTTGCAGCGGAGCTTGTAGCCGGTGATAGCGCCGTCCGGCGCGACGATCAGCTCGTTGCAGAAGATTGTCGGCCAGCCGAGCTTTTTCATAAGGGGCTGGGCAAACTGAGTGAAGGTGTCGCTCAGGATGATGGCCTGCGTAAACGAGCGGAGCTCGTCGAGAAATTCCTTCGCGCCGGGCATGGGGTCTATCCTCGCGATAGTCTCCTGTATCTCCTTGAGCCCAAGGCCGTGCTCCTTCAAAACGCCCAGACGCCAGGTCATGAGCTTGTCGTAATCCGGCTCGTCCCGCGTGGTGCGGGAAAGCTCGGGGATGCCGCTGGCCTCGGCAAACGCGATCCAGATCTCCGGCACGAGGACGCCCTCCAGATCCAAACAGGTGATAAACATAGGCTTTTTTCCTTCTTTATGTGTGGAATGGTATAAGTAAACAATACCCGGCCGATTTTGTCAAGGGGCTTCGTCAAACTCCATATCCCTGTCAGACACGACGGATACATCCCGCTTATTTATGAGATCGTACAGACACGGCACCACGAGAAGGGTCATGGCCGTGGCGTAGAGAAGCCCGCCGATGCACACCACCGCCATGGGCTGTATGAAAGCCGTGCCGGCGTCGCGCCCCAGCGCCATGACAATAAGGCCGAGAATGGTCGTAAGCGACGTCATGAGGATGGGCCGCAGACGGGTGACGCCCGCCTCCACAAGCGCCTGACGGCGCTCCATGCCCCCGGCGCGGAGCTGGTTTACATAATCTATAAGCACGATGCCGTTGTTCACAATGATGCCCGTGAGCATGATAAAGCCGAGGAGAGAGATGATGCTCACGTCCATGCCGCACAGGAGGAGAGCCAGGAAGCCGCCGGTGAAGGCCAGCGGGATGGTAAACATGACGATGAACGGCCCTTTGAGGCTCTGGAACTGCGCCACCATGACGGCGTACACCAGAACGATGCCCAGCGCCAGCATCAGAACGAGCTGCCTCACAGCCTCCATAATGGTCTCGTTTTCGCCGGAGAACTCATAGGACACGCCGGAGGGCAGATCCAGCGCCGCCACGGCCTTTTGGGCGTCGGCGGTGACAAGGGTGACGTTATAGCCTTCTTCCACGGAGGCGGTGACGCTGAGATACCGGCGCTGATCCTCGCGGAGAATGGAGGTGAGGCTCACCGTGTCCTCCAGCGTGGCCACGTCGGAGAGCGGGAAGGTTTCCGTCTCGCCGTCGGCGTTTGTGAAGGACAGCTCCAGCGCGGCCAGATCCTCCCGGGTCATGCCCGCCGTTTTTTCCACCAGCACGTCTGCCGTGACATCGTCCATATCCATATCCATTGCGGTGGCGGAGTCCGTCAGGGCGGCGCTGATCTCCATATAAAGCTGAGCCACGGTGTAGCCCTTGGCCATGGCGGCGTTCCTGTCCACGGAGATGTGGATGGCGTCGGCGGCGTCCTCAAGGCCGTCGTTTGCGTCGGTCAGACCGTCCACGGAGGCAAGAGCCGCCGCGATTTCCTGCGCGGAGGACTGCAGCTCCTCCATGTCGTTTCCGTAGACGTACACATCCACGCCGCTGCCCGTGAGATAGCTCATATCCATCATGGCGGAGTCATAGTTTATCTCGCAGTCAAGGTCGGCGCAGAGGTCGGCGATTTCTTTTCCCACCGCGTCGCCGGAGTCGCCCTCCGGCAGACCCACATAGACGGTCACGTCATAGGACGTCTCGGTACTCATGACGCTGGACGAGCCCATCATGGCGCCGGTGTATTCCACATTATCCAGCGTCCCGATGCGGGCGAGGACCTCGTCGGCAACGGCGACGGCTTCGTCCCGCGCGGCGTCCTCCGGCATGGCCACGGTGATGCTGACCGTATTCATATCCATCTCCGGCATGTAGCTAAGACCCTTGGAAAGCGCGGCCCACGCGCTGCCCACGAGAAGAAGCAGCGCCAGCGGCAGGATCACCCATTTGTGATTGAGGGACCACTCGATGGTCCTGCGGTAGGCCCGCAGGAAGCGTCCCTCGGCTTTCGGCCCGGCGGCAAGGCGCTTTTTCTTATCGTCCCGGAGCATTCCCTTTGCCATGGCGGGCACCAGAGTCAGCGCGATGATAAGGCTTGCCATGAGAGCAAAGCCCATGGTGAGGGCAAGGTCGGTGAAAAGCTCCTTCGTGATGCCGGTCACAAAGACGATAGGCAAAAACACGCACACCGTGGTAAGGGTGGAGGCGGTGATAGCGCCGGCCACCTGCTTCGTGCCGGCGGCGGCGGCCTGCACTGCCGTGGCGCCCTTGGCGCGCAGGCGGTAGATGTTTTCGATGACCACGATGGAGTTATCCACCAGCATACCCACGGATATGGCAAGGCCGGACAGGGATATCATGTTGAGCGTGACGCCCGTAAAGTACATGAGCACCACCGCGAACAGCACGCTGATCGGGATGGAGACGAGGGTGATGATGGTGGGGCGGATGTCCCGCAGGAAGAGGAACAGGATGATAATGGCAAACACCGCGCCCAGCAGCAGGCTCTGCATGATGGAGTCGATGATGATGTCGATGTATTCGCCCTGATCCATGAGCGAGACGAAGGAAAGGCCGGGGTAGTCCTCCTCCAGCTCCGCGAAGCGGGCGGAGATGTTTTCCGTCACCTCGGCGGTGGCGGCGTTTGACTGCTTTTCAAAGGTCAGGATAAGAGCGTTTTCCCCGTTGAGCTTTGCGTAGCTGTCATCGGCGTCGTCGGTGACGAATATCTCCGCCACGTCGCTCAAATAGACGGGGCCGATGCCGTCCTCGCCGGTGTCGAACAGCAAGAGGGAGGAAAGCTCATCGACGTCCGTCAGCTCGTCGCCGACGGAGACCATATAGCTGATGCCGTCCTGCTCCACATACCCCGCGGGCATGGAGAAATTCTGCGCCGCCAGAATGGAGGATACGGTGCTTATGGTCAGGTTCCCGGAGATGTCCGCGGAGGAAAGCGCGTCCTCCCGGGAGTCCTCGATGGAGTCAAGGCCGGAGTCGACCTGCTCCAGCGCGGAGGTGACGGTGGCGGTGTTCACGGAGATCTCCGCCGCCGCGTCCGCAAGCTCCAGAAGCCCTTCTGTCTTCGACTGGCTCAGTGTCTCGAGGGCGTCCGACAGTTGGATAGCGCCGCTTTCAAGCTGGCTGAGCGTATCGTTCAGCTCGTTTATGCCCGCGTCCACCTGAGCGAGATTTGCCTCCATCTCCGAAAGAGAGGCCGAAAGGGTATCCCGGCTCATGCCCTGCGCGGCCAGCTCCCCGTCGATGGCGGCGAGGGCGGCGTCGATCTCGGCCAGAGAGGCGTTCAGGCTCTCCTTCTGCGCCAGCGCGGCGGCGGCCTGCGCCTGCGCTTCCCCAAGCAGGACTTTCGCCTCGGCAAGCTGGCTCTCCAGCTCCGCGCGTTTGGCGGCGGTTTCCTCGTCCTGCCCTTCGTCGTCGGCGGGGAGAGCCGCAAGCTGATTTTCCAAATCGGCGACGGAGGCCTCCGCCTGCGCCGCGGCGTCTTCCAGACGGGAAATTTCCTCAAGAGAAGCGGTCAGCTCCTCGCGGGCGTCTGTAAGCTCATCTATCCTGCCCTGAAGCTCCGTCAGGGAGGAGACGGCGTCCTGCAGTGTGGTCCGGCTTTCGCTGAGGGACACGAGCTGCTGCTGGATCTCCAGCTTTCCCTCCAGCAGCTCCATCTGCTGCCGGGTCACCTCGGCCTCCGCCTCGGAGGTCTGGGACACGAGGGATTCCTTGCCGCTGTCGAGCTGGCTCCCGGCGCTGTCAAGCTGCGCCTGCGCGTCCTCCAGCTCCGCTTTCGTGTCCTCCAGCTCCGCTTTCGCGTCGTCGAGCTGCTGATTGACGGCGGCGGCCAGCCGGGCGTTTACCTCGTCGATTTTATCCTCGTCGATGATGACGTGTACCTGCCGCGTGACGGAGCCCATCTCGGTGACGCTGGCCACGCCCGTGACGCCCTCGAGCTTCGGAAGAAGCGTTTCGTCCAGAAAGTCGGAAAGCTCCGCAGTGTCCATGTCCTCCATGGAGACGGCGGCTACCTCCACCGGCAGGATGGAGGGGTTGATTTTCAGGACATAGGGGGTTCCGACTGTCTCATCCCAGCTTCCGGACAGGGCGGAGATGTTCTGCTGGATGTCCACGCCTATGGTGTCCATATTCACGCTGTCTTCAAATTCCAGCATGACCAGAGAGTAATTTTCGCTGGAGGATGAGGTGACGGACTCAATGTGCTCCAGCGTCGCCATGGATTGCTCGAGGGGCTTCGTTATCTCCTCCTCCACCGTCTCCGGGCTCGCGCCGGGATAGGTGGTCATGATGATGACGTAGGGAAAGTCCATGTTGGGCAGGAGATCCGGGGTCATCTTCACAAAAGAGATCACGCCCAGAACGATGATGATTGCCACGGCCATAAAGATGGTCAGCGGCTTGCGGACACTGAATTTTGTCATAAGAAGTACCTCGCGCAGACGGCATGAGCCGAAAAACCTGAAACAATGCTTGTCGGATTGATTGTAGCACGCCCGGCGGGCACGGACAACAAGACCGGCGGCGATTTTACAAAAAGTTAAAAAAGCCCGCCGCGGCCTGTCCGCGGCGGGCGTATTCAGGGAAAAAGCGCTGTGCGCGGCGGCGCTGTCTATTTTTCCCTCCGGCTGTCCACAATACAGGC
>CAZEXC010000033.1:0-6805 GCA_964516625.1 uncultured Oscillospiraceae bacterium
GACCCGCTGGAGATTTATACGGAAAAAGACGGGGAGGTCATTTTCAAGAAATACTCCCCGATGGGTGAGCTGGGTGATTTTTCGGAACAGATTTGCGAATCCATGTACAAGACAGCCGAGTATCCCACGGCTGTCTGCGACCGGGACGGCGTCATCGCCGCCGCCGGCAATGGCCGCAAGGATATAATCGACCGGCACATCAGCGACGAGCTGGAGGATATAATGGAGGGCCGCCGCGCTTACTGCGCCGAGCCGGGCGCGCGCCCCGTGCCCGTGACCGATTTGGAGAGCTCGCCTGCGGCGGCGGTGGCCGTACCCATCCTGTCCGAGGGCGACGTGCTGGGCTGCGTGGTCTTTCTGGAACGGGGAGACGGCGTCCGTCCCGGGGACGTGGAGATGAAGCTTGCCAGCACCGTGGCGGGCTTTTTGGGCAAACAGATGGAGATATGAGAAATATCCTGCCGGCGGCGCAGCGGCGCCCGGCAGGATATTTTATAAAAGAATCGGTGTTTTTTATCAGGGGTTCGTATTAGCTGTCTTCGTTTACCATCATGCTGACGGAGTGGGTCATATTCTCGCAGACGACCTCCGTCTGTAAGCCGCCGCTCTCGCCGTCCAGCGTCCAGGCCACAGGCTCGCGGAAGGTAAACGTCACCCTCCGGCTGTGCAGCAGCATTACATATTCGCTGGTGAAGGTGTTGGAGAGGACATCGGATATGATGGGGCCGAGCTGGAGGATGGACTCGGGCGTTTTTATGAGGATGACCTCAAAAAGGCCGTCGCTGAGAGAGACGCCGTCGGAGGCCTTGAGCTTTATGAGCCCCGCGATGGAGCGGGCGTTTGTCACCGCGCCGAAGATGAAGTCCCCCTCGAGCACGCCGCCGTCGTATTCGACGTGCGCCCAGCGGTGCGTGAGCTTCGGCAGACGGTTCATGGCATCGAGCAAATACGCCAGACGCCCGAAGGTGTTTTTCTGTTCCTGAGACGTTTCGTAGCTGACCTCCGTAAACGCGCCGAAAGCCGACACATAGGAAAAAAAACTGTCGTTAAAGCGTCCGACGTCCAGCGGGATGGGGCGGCCGCAGCCGGCGGTGTAAGCCGCCTGAACGGGGTCGCGGCTAAGGCCAAGGGTCGTGGCGCTGTCGTTCGTGGTTCCCATGGGGATATAACCGAGCGTCGGCCTCTCGTCCGGCTCCAGACACATAAGGCCGGAGACGGTCTCTCCCAGCGTGCCGTCGCCGCCCATGCAGACAATGCGGTCATAGCTTGTGCCGTACCGCGCCACAATGCCGGTGGGGTCTCCGTGCGCTCTGGTAAACATGACGGTAGTGATAAAATCGCACCCGTGCAGCGTATACAAAACGTCGCTCA
Source organism: uncultured Oscillospiraceae bacterium (assembly GCA_964516625.1). Lineage (GTDB taxonomy): Bacteria > Bacillota > Clostridia > Oscillospirales > Oscillospiraceae > CAJOIG01. Next base: position 1,372 of record CAZEXC010000033.1, read on the forward strand.
GACAGTTGCGATAACCGTTTTTCCCGGCGTTTGGATTAATAATCAAAAGCAGATGTTTCAAGCATATCACCGATGGTTATTTTACATAATATCTCCGCAAAATGCAATAGCCGCCGTCATGTCAGGTGTGAACAGACTGTAAAAAAATGGCGCGGAGCGCGGCAAAACCCGGCAGAGCGGGAACGGGTGCGTTCCGCCTTGCCGGGCGATAGGAAATTACAGCCGCGCTTACTTCACCATGCAGCCGACCTTGTCGGGGATGATGAGCTTGGCGCCGGTCTTGGCGACCACATCCTCCACGGAAACGCCGGGCGCAGTCTCAAGGAGCTTCGCGCCCTCGGGCGTGATTTCAATCACGGCCAATTCAGAGACGATGTAGTTTATGCAGTGATAGCCGGTCAGGGGCATGCTGGTCTTCTGCACAATCTTGGGGTTGCCGGCCTTGTCGCAGTGCGTGGTCATGACGATGGTGATTTTCGAGCCGGTCACAAGATCCATGGCGCCGCCCATGCCCGCGGCGGTCTTTCCGGGGATCATCCAGTTGGCAAGGTTCCCCTCGGCGTCCACCTCGTAGGCTCCGAGCACCGTGGCGTCGATATGGCCGCCGCGGATAAAGCCGAAGGAGCGGAAGCTGTCAAAGCAGGAGCCGCCCACGCGGAGCATGGAGGCCTTGCCGCCGGCGTCCACCACGTTGGGGTCGGCGACCTCGCCCTCCTTGGGAGCGCCGGTCAGACCGACAACGCCGTTTTCGGAGTCAACCCAGACGTCGACGCCCTCGGGCAGATAGTCAAGGCACTTGGTGGGCATACCGATGCCCAGATTCACAACGTCGCCGTCCTGAAAGAAACGGGCGGTACGATAAGCGATAAGATCTTTTCCTGTCAGTTCCATTGCAATACCTCCTTACGCTTCGGTCAGGGCACGGCCCTGTACAACGGCATCCACCACGAAGCCCGGCGTCATGATCTCGTCGGGATCGAGCTCGCCGATTTCAACGATCTGCTCCGCCTCGACGATGACGTGGTCGGCGGCGGTGGCAAAGGCCTCGTTGAAGTTGCGGGAGGTGCGGCGATAGACGACGTTCCCCATCTTGTCGGCCTTCCACGCGTGGACAAAGCACACGTCGCCGTGAAGAGGAAGCTCCAGAATAAAGCGCTTCTTTGTGGGGTCGGGCACGATCTCGCCCTCCAGGAAGACGAATTTGCCGGCCTTCTCGTCCCACTCGACAACCTGCTTGCCCTCCATCATGGGGGTGTACAGGCCGGTGGGGGTGAGCACGCCGCCGATGCCGGCGCCGCCGGCGCGGACTTTCTCGCACAGGGAGCCCTGAGGCACGAAGGTCAGGTCGATCTCACCGGCGACGACCTTTTCCACGGTGACGGCGTTGTTGCCGATGTGGGAGGCGGTGATCTTCTTGATGACGTTTGCGTCAACAAGCTTGCCGATGCCGCGGTGGGGCACGGAGGTGTTGTTGGAGATAACGCTGATGTCCTTGATGCCCGCAGCGATCAGACCCTCGATGAGGACCTCGGAAACGCCGACGTTAACAAAGCCGGGCAGAAGGACAGTCATGCCGTCGAAGCAATACTTTTTGACTGCTTCCTCCACGGACATAACTTTGGACTTGGCCAATGGAATCATTCCTTTCTGAGTTGTATTAAATTGCCTGTATTTCCTTTTTTATTATATAATCTCATATCGGGAATGTCAAACGGGCGGCCAACAAATTTCCATCTTTTTTCTGGCGGCCGGCCCGCCGGTGTGCTATAATCCTTTAAACGCTATCTAAAAAAGAGGTGCTTCTGTTGAAAGCGCAGTCGATGAAGGGCCCTGCTCTGCTCCTGCTGACGTCCGTTATCTGGGGCGTGGCGTTCGTGGCGCAGAAAGAGGGCATGGATTATATAGAGCCGTTCACCTATAACGGCGTGCGGAGCCTGCTCGGCGGGCTCGTGCTGCTGGCGGCTCTTCCGGGGCTCGACAGGCTCCGCAGCCGCAGAGGCGGGTTCCAAAAGGGAAGCCGCCGCCATATCATCATCGGCGGCGCGCTGTGCGGCGTTGTGCTGTTTCTGGCCTCCAACCTCCAGCAGTTCGGCATCGCCCTCCAAAGCGCGGAGACGAACGTCGGCAAGGCGGGCTTCATCACCGCCTGCTACTGCGCCATCGTCCCCGTTATGAGCCTTTTTCTGGGGAAAAAGCCGCCGCTTCTGACATGGCTGGGCGTAGTGGTGGCTGTCACGGGCTTTTTCTTCCTGTGCCTCATGGACGGGGTAACGGCGGGGCTCGGCCTCGACCTCGGCAGGAGCGATCTTCTTCTCCTGCTGTGCGCCGTCCTCTTTTCCTGCCACATCCTGATCGTCGACCATTTCTCGCCGCTGGCCGACGGCGTGCGCCTGAGCTGCGTGCAGTTTCTCGTGTGCGGGGCGCTGTGCGTTCCCTGTATGTTCATATGGGAAAGCCCTTCCCTGAAGGATATCCTCGCGTGCTGGCTCCCCGTCGCCTACGGCGGCGTTATGAGCTGCGGCGTCGCCTATACGCTGCAGATCGTCGGTCAGAAGGGCGTCCACCCGGCCGTCGCGTCGCTGCTTTTGAGCATGGAGAGCGTGTTTTCCGTGCTGGCCGGGTATGTGCTCCAGCCCGGTTCGTCCCTGTCCCGGTGGGAGCTTATCGGGTGCGCTCTGGTGTTTGCCGCCGTCGTCATCGTGCAGCTCGCGCCGGAGAACAAATCGAATCAAATCAAAAAAGCCAAAATGTGACAAGCGCCGGAGAACGGGCAAAGCGCGCATATTTTCGTTCCTCTGCGGCAAACTAGCTCCGACAAGACAAAAAAGGAGTCAGTTTCATGGTCATTGACAGAATCGCCCTGATACTTGCCATCATCGGCGGCATCGCGTGGGGCATCATCGGCCTGTTTCAATTCGACATCGTTGCTTGGATCTTCGGCGGGCAGGCGGCCATCGTATCCCGCGTGATATATACGCTGGTAGGACTGGCGGCGCTGTGGTGCATTTCTCTGCTGTTCCGCTCCCGGGACGAGGCCGACGAGGAGGCCTGACAAAACGGGGCCGTCCGCGTTTTTCGCGGCGGCCCCTTCCTTTTTCCCTTTTTCTTGCGCCGGAGGCTGTAAGATAGCCTTGAAAACCGAAGAAAAGGGGGTATCAGGAACATGCAGATACTTAGATCCCGGCCGCGGCGCGCGGCGGAGAGCATCGTCTCGCTCCCCACGGAAGACATCGCGCCGAACCCCTGCCAGCCCCGGCAGGTATTCGATCCCCGCGGTCTCTATGAGCTTGCCGACAGCATCCGGCGCTATGGGATATTGAGCCCGCTTTCCGTGCGCCGCCGTCAGGGACAGTACGAGCTGGTAGCGGGGGAGCGGCGGCTCCGGGCGGCCAAGCTGGCCGGGCTGGAGGAGGTGCCGTGCATCGTGCTGGACATCGACGGCGCCGAGTCCGGCGCTATCGCCCTCGTGGAAAATCTCCAGCGCCGGGATCTGGATTATGTGGAGCAGGCGCAGGGCATCGCGCGGCTCATACGGCTTTTCGGCCTGAGTCAGGAGGAATGCGCCCGGCGGCTGGGGCTCAGCCAGTCCGCCGTGGCAAACAAGCTCCGGCTCCTGCGCCTGCCCGAGGACATTCTGGACAAGCTCCGCTCCGCGGGCCTTTCCGAGAGGCATGGCCGGGCCCTCCTGCGCCTGCCGGACGAGAAGGCCCGGCGGGCGGCGCTGCGTCATATTATCGACCGCTCCCTGAACGTGGCCGCGACGGAGAGCTACATCGACGCCCTTCTTTCCCGCGCGGAGGAAAAGCCCGCCGATTGCCGCACCCGCTTCGTGCTGAAGGACGTGCGGGTATTTCTGAACAGCCTCCGTCACAGTGTGGATATCATGCGTCAGGGCGGCGTGGACGTGGATATCGACCACGAGCAGACCGACGAGGAGATGCTTGTGACCATCCGCATCCGGCGGTGATCCTCTCTTGCGCGGCGGCGCGCGCGGATGTATAATGAGAAATATACGATAAACGCGGCAGACGCCGATGGCCGGGGGTAAAAGGATATGAGCGACGGGAAAAGTCTGATACAGGATTATACCAGCGGCCCGGTGACGCGCCAGCTTCTGGCTTTTTCCTGGCCGTTCATGCTCTCGAACCTGCTGCAGACCGCTTATAATCTGGTGGATATGATCGTCGTGGGACGGTTCGTGGGCGCGGCGGGACTGGCCGCCGTGTCTGTCGGCACGGATATCCTGCATCTGTATACCCATGTCGCCATGGGCTTTTGCAACGCCGGTCAGGTCATCATAAGCCAATATATCGGGCTGAAGGACAAAAGCTCCCTTTCAAGGATCGTCGGCGTGATGTTCACCTTTATTCTGGGACTGAGCCTCGTCGTCACGGCGGGAGGCCTCTGCGGGACGGATCTGTGGATGCGGACTCTGAACGTCCCGGACGAGGCGCTTTCCTACTGCCGGCAGTACACAAGCTGCTGCACGGCGGGGCTGTTTTTCATATTCGGGTACACCATGGTCTCCGCCATCCTGCGGGGCATGGGCGACTCCAGACGCCCGCTCGTATTCATTGCCGCCGCCACAATCCTGAACATAGCGCTCGATATTATTTTCGTCGGCGGGGGCATGGGGCCGTTCGGCGCGGCGCTCGCTACCGTCATCGCGCAGGGCGCGAGCTTTGTCGGCTCCGTTATCTACCTTTGGCGCAAGCGGCATCGGCTCGGCTTTGACTTCCAGATAAAGCATCTTGTCCCCGAGCGGCACAATCTGCTTTTGCTCTTGAAGATGGGCATCCCCATGATGATACAGACCTGCGTCATAAGCATCTCCGCGCTGTTTGTCTCCAGCCGTATCAATACCTATGGCGTAACGGTCGCCGCCGTCACCGGCGTGGGCTCGAAGCTGTCCACCATCGCCAGCGTCGTGACTCTGGCGCTGAGCCAGTCGGGCGCTACGATGATCGGCCAGAACTTTGCGGCCCGGAAATTCGACCGCGTGCAAAAAACGCTTATCAATTCCCTGATCATCGGCGGCGCGTTTGCCGCCGTGCTGTCGGCCGCCATCATCCTCTGGCCGGAGCAGGTCTTCGCGATCTTCAACGACGATCCAGAGGTGCTCGCCATGAGCCATGCGTACGTCCTGATCGCCGTGCTGAACTTTTTCGGCTGGGCCTGCCGCAACCCCAGCACCGCCCTGTGCAACGGCATGGGCTTTCCCGCGCTGAATTTCATTCTCGGCATATTCGACGGCTTTGTCATGCGCATCGGCCTGTGTCTGCTTCTGGGCGAGACCCTCGGTATGGGCGTTCAGGGCTACTGGCTCGGAAGCGCGGCGGCGGGCTACGCGTTTTTCCTTGTCATGCTCCCGTATTTCCTGTCCGGCAAGTGGAAAAAGCATACGCCGCCGACGGCGGGATAAAAGCTGCGGAGC
>CAZEXC010000033.1:6905-14070 GCA_964516625.1 uncultured Oscillospiraceae bacterium
GGCGGGATAAAAGCTGCGGAGCTCCGCCATCGGCGGGGCTCCGCTTTCTCACGGCTCCGCTTTCTCACGGCGTCGTTTTCTCACGGCGCCGCGAGCTTTTCCACGCGTATCTTTTCCACGCGCTTGTCGTCCGTTTCCAGAACTGTGACGCGCAGATCCCTGTATGTCAGCACGTCGCCGGGCGCGGCGAAGCCGCCCACAAGCTCCATGACCCAGCCGCCCACGGTCTCGCTGTCGAACCCTCCGGCGGCGTCCTCGAGGCCCGCAAGCTCCCAGAAATCGCCGATGGGCAGATCGCCGTCCAGCTCCCATGCGCCCTCGGGCGTTTCTACCACCTCGGGCTCGACCTCGTCCGTCTCGTCCCAGATATCGCCCACCAGAGACTCCAAAACATCCTCCATGGTGATGACCCCGGCAGTGCCGCCGTATTCGTCGGTGACGATGGCGAGATGGGTCTGGCGGCGCTTCAATTCCTCCAGAACGGCGGGGAGCTTTACGGTCTTGTATATAAAGCACGGCTCGGACAGCAGCGGGCGGATATCCACCGGCCCCGCCGCGTCGAGAAGCGCCCGGAACAGGGCGTTCAGGTGCAGCACGCCGATGATGTTGTCCGTGTCGCCCTCGTATACGGGCAGGCGGGAGCAAACCGAGTCGTTCGCCAGACGCAGAATATCGTCCCAGTCCGCGTCGATGTCGATGGCCGCCATGTCCACCCGCGAGGTCATGACCTCGCTGGCGGAGATGTCGCTGAAATCCAGCGCGGCCTGCAGAAGCTCGCTTCTGTCCTCGTCGAGGACATCCTCGTCCTCCGCGGTCTCTATGATGGACTGCAGCTCCTCGACGGCGGCCTCCTGAAGGTTCTCCTCCTCCGGCGACGGCAGGGATCTTGTGATGAGAGCCGTAAGCCCCGTGGCGCACCATACGAAGGGGCGCAGGATGACCGACAACACGCGCACCGGCCCGGCAATGACCAGCGCCATGCGGTTGGCGTTTTTCTTGGCGATGATTTTCGGGACAGTCTCTCCCAAAATGATGACGATGACGGTGGCGATGACGGTGGCTGCCGTGGTACACAGGCCCTCCGCCGCGCCGGTCTCGGCGGCGACCGCCAGAGCGATAACGGAGCTCAGCGAGGAGGACGCCACGTTTACGAGGTTGTTGCCGATAAGTATCGCGCCGAGAGCCCGGTCGAAGCGCTCCAGAAGGCCCAGCGCCGTTTTCGCCCGTCGGTTCCCGCCCTCGGCGGCGCTTTCGAGCCGCAGGCGGTTTGCCGCGGAAAGGCTCATTTCCGAGGCGGAGAAAAACGCCGACAGGAGAAAGCACAAAACAAGCAGGAGGATATATACGGTCACGGGGCTCCACCCCCCTCGGCGGTCTGCTCCGTCACGGGGCGAACCGTCAGCTTTCGGATGCGGTGCTGGCGCACGTCGGAGATGGTAAATTCCAGCCCGTGATACGTAAATTTGTCCCGCTGGGCGGGCATCAGCTCAAACTGCTCCAGCGTCCACTCGCTCAGGGACTTGTGGATAAGCTCCTCATCGTCCTCCGGGTCCTCGAAGCCCAGCAGCTCGAAGGCCTCCGCCACGTCGAGACGGGCGTCCAGCTCATACCGGCCGCCGCCGAGGGGCCGGAAAAATTCCTCCACCTCGTCCTCCTCGTCCCATATCTCGCCCACCAGCTCCTCCAGAATGTCCTCCACGGTGACAAGGCCGAGCGTCCCGCCCCAAGGGTCGGTGACGATGGCCATGTTCAGCCGGTTGCGGCTCATCTCCGGCAGGAGCGCGTCGACGTTCGTGGTGGCCGGGACGAAATAGGGCGCGTCCAGAAGCTCGCGCAGCGACAGGGCCTCGCCCTGAGAAAGCCACGCCTTTATAAACTTGCGTATCTGCAATATGCCGATGATATTGTCGATCTGCCCGTCGTAAACGGGCAGGCGGCTGTGCCGCTGCCGGCGGATGACCTCCATGATTTTTTCCAGCGGCCACGAGGCGTCTATGGCGGCCATATCCACCCGGGCGGTAAGGACGTGCTCCACGGTAATATCGCCGAACTCCAGCGCCGACTGGACGAGATCGCCCTGCTCCTCGTCCAGCGTCCCGGCGTCTGTCATGTCCTCGATGATATCGTACAGCTCGTCCTCCGTGACGGATATCTCCCCGTCGCCCTTCGTGAGCCTGGCCGCGGCCTGACCGATGGCGGTGAGGGCGGCGGAAAGCGGCGTGAAAACGCGCATAAAAAAGTACAGCGAACCGGCGGCGTGCAGGCACAGCCGCTCGCTGTATCTTTTCGCGATGGTCTTCGGGAGCATCTCGCCGACATAGAACAGCACCAGCGCCGTCGCAATGGTGCCCCAGACCGCCGCGCCCGTGCCCCAGCGCCTTGTCACCAGCACGGTGACGATGGCGGCGGCGCTCAGGTGTACGATGTTCGTGCCGATCAGGATCGTTGTGATGGCACGGTCGAAATTATCCAGAACCCAAAGGGCCTTTTTAGCCCGTATGTCCCCCTTTTCCTGCCGGGCGCGGACGCGCGGCCGGGACACGGAGGCAAAGGCCGTCTCCGTGACGGCAAAGTATATGGCGCAGACCAGAAGAAAGGCCAGCGCGATGACAGAGAGCCAACTGCCCTCATCCATGGAGGATGACCACCCCTTGTTTTTTTACTATGGCATATTTGACTATAAGTATTCGTCTATTTTAGCATGGAATGGCCCCGCCGTCAACTTATCGTGTTCCCTTTTGCGCGGCGGCAGCATGTATTTTTTCTGTGACAGACTGGCTGGAAGCTCGTAATAAACGTCTATAAAGCGGCCGGAGCTTTAAGCAGCTCCGACCACATACGAACTCAATTACAATATCTTATCCGACGATCTCCTATCCCTGATCGATCAGCCCGCCGCAGGCGTCACAACGATCTCGCCGGCCCAGCTGCCGCCCGCGCTCACATCCACGGGCTGTCCGTCCACCGTAACGATGCCGTTCACAACAGAGTCTGCGTCCACAGTGAGACTTACGAGCTGACTTTCATCGGTCACGTTCCAGACAGAACCGTTCGCCAAGGTCAGGATGCTGCCCTGCGCGGCGCGGTTGTAGCTGTCTTCGCTAAGGATCCACAGGCAGCGGTCAGCAGCCTTGCACTCGTCGGTCCAAGCCGCGTCCCAGGTGTCGGCGTCCCAGGTGTACAGAGCGCCGGTCCAGGTGGTGTTGTCAAGGTTCACGGTCATCTTGCGCTGATAATCGTAATCCTTTATATCACCGGAAATCTCGGAGTTCGAGATGTTTGCGACTGTGCCGTAGATCTTATCGGAATCCTGACTTTCCTTGACCCAGCGTCCGTGCTCATCGGAGTTCACGGCGGTCATAAGAATGGTGTTATTGCCCTCGGAGGCGCCGTTTTCGCACAGGAAGGTCACATCGTCGAGATCGATGTTCGCGCTGGTGGACTTCACGAGGATTGCTGCGCCGCGGATGAAGTCGATATACTCGCCTACGGCAGCGTCGTATTTCTCGCTGTAATCCTGATAGTCGGGTTCCCAAATGGTGCCGTCATAGAAGTCGCTTTGCTGCCACCACGCGTCCATATCGTCGGTCATGACGAAATCGACGCCGCGCGCCTCGAAGGTGCTGGCGGTGGTGTTGCCGTTGTCGCCCGCGCCGGACTCATCCGGAGAGTGGATCATGATGCCGGTACGGTTGGCAAGCACAAGACCACGGACACCCACGACCGGCTCGGTGGTCATCTGCATGGAGAGCAGCTCGTCGCCAGCGTAATCGGTACTGTACAGATGAACCTCACCGCCGCCCGCGATGATCGCGCCCATCTCCGCGCCCATGAGGGCAGTGCCGTACATGTAGTCATAGCAGCCGTTGTCTGCATAGACGCCATAGCCGCCGTTCACCGCACGGGCCGTGGAGTTGTAGGAATAGAATTCCACGCCCCGGCCTGCGTCCGTGGACATGGCCGCCCAGCCCTCGGTCTCGACATAGGAATCGAAGTAATAGGTGTGAGACGTGCCGATGGACATGTTCGCACGGGCATAGCCGTAAACGAGCAGGCCGCCGTTGGAGCCCGGCTCGCCGATATCGGAGGTATAACCGCCCTCATCCTCGCCAAGCTGGATGACGCTGGAGTTTTCCACCACAAGGTTCCCTGCGCTGGCATAGGCAGTGTAGTTGCCTCCGACGCCGCCGCGCCCGTTTTCAGACAGCACGGAATCCACGATGTACAGCGTACCGCCGGTCGTCCCAGCCACATAACCGCCCGCGCTGCCGGAGATCGGGCCTTCCACGAGCTTCGTGATGTTCGCGTTTTTCAGAACAACGGTATCGTCCGCGCCCGTGACAGATACGCCGTTTGCGGTGAAGTCGTGGATCGCCATTTCAAGGCCGTCGATAGTGATGACGCCTTTCGACTCTGTGACGGTCGGCTCCTGATCGATGCTGTACACGGCTTCATCCGCATCCAGCTGCGTCAGGCCGCCGTCAATGGTGTACACGCTGACCGCAGCCTCGCCGGAGGATGCCTCCCCCGAGCCCATGGACATGGCGCTGCCGCCCTGATAATCGTCCGATGCCGCCAGCGCGGGCAGCGCCAGTGTCAGACACAGGCAGGCAGCCAGAAGAATGGATAATAGCTTTCTCATATGATACGTCCTTTCTCAAAATGGATTTGATCCATTGGATCCTTGTTCAGCGGCGCCGCTTCAGAATAGCGGCTCGATCACGATCTCGCCCTCATAGCTTCCCGGTATAAGCTCCGTGGGTACACCGTCCACCATCATGGCCGCGCCGACGACAGAACTGGTCTCGTCGATGGTCAGGGAGGCAAGGTAGCTCGTCCCCGTGACCGTCCATTCGGAGCCGTTTGCGAGATTCAGGCTAACAGGGTTATTCAGCGTGGGGCTGGCCGTTTCGATGGTCTGGCCGAGGTACTGAGCGTCGGTGTAGTACACGGCATAGCCGCAGCTTTCGTACATGTTCGTATCCGCCTCGTCATACACAAAAGCGCCGGTCTCATCTGTCTCGGGATAGATGTAAACGGTAGTGGTAGAGGTGCCGTCCATGGAAGTCGCGGTATAAGGATCGGTGCGAAGCGTCTTATAGGCACGCCCGTCCAGATCGGTGCAGATGATGTCGCCGTCGGCGTTATAGGCGTACAGATAGCTCTTGTTCTTATGCTCGACATCAGCGGAAGACACCGTGCCGGTCAGTGTGGTGTTATCGAGGTTTATTACAAGCTGTTGCCGTGCTGTATATACGCTGTTCCAGCAGTCGCCGATGAGCTCCATATCGGTAAAATTCGCCGTGACCGTCGCGCTGATGCCGCCCTCGATAAGGGCCTTTTCCTCGCTGAGATACTGCGCAGCGATGGCCCATTTGTAGTCGTGGTGAAGGCTGATCTCGTCGGTCTGTCCTGCGTCATCGGACTCGAACAGATGCACGATGGAGAGGTCGCCGTCGCCGTCCTTGTCCTGCAGGATGCAGTCGGTCATGTTGATCGTGGGCGAGTTCGACAGGCTGGCGCTGCCTTTGATAAGGAAAGCCGTATCGCCTACATACAGTTCCGAGCCGGGCAGAAAAGTGACGCTACCCGAAGCGGAGGAGTGCCACATCACGCCGAACAGGTCGGAGGTAAACACGGAGTTTCTCTCCTCCACATCCGCAAAGCCGTTCGATTCGCCATAGAGCGTGGAATCCTCGCCCACATATTCCATGAGGTTATCATAGCTGCTCGAGCCGATCACATGATCCGCCCGTCCGCCTGCCACGATCATGGCGAAATCCGGCACGTCGAAGGTAGACCCGAGGACATAGGTCTGAGTCCCAGACAGACAGTAGGTACCGTAGCCTGCGGCGAAATCGCCGTCCTCATAGCCCTCTTCTCCCACACTGGGGATATTGGCTGTGGAATCCACGATATACTGCGTAATGCCCTTAGCCTCGTCCCCGGAATACACGCCCCATCCGTTTGACTCTGCGTAGGTGTTCCAGAAGGTCATGGTTGCGTTGCCGAGGGCGTTAGTGGAACGCACGGTGCCTCGTCCGCCGAGAACCCATGCGGCGCTGGTCATGCCTTTCTCGTTGTACTTATACCATGTATCGTTCGTGGTTCCTTTTGTAAGAATATAGCTGTCTCTCACCAACACATCGGACGTGCCGGATACGCTCAGTGCCGTGGCGATCACACCGTGGGTGCGAATATCCACGTTGTCCAGAATGACGTTGGAGGCACCCGCCACGCCGATGGCTGTACCAAACATATGGAAGTCGTCGCCGCCGTTGCCCTCATAGGTGATGGCGGTATCGCTGATGCGGACGTCGGAATCTACGATGGTGATGCCGTTATAAACGCCCACATCATAGTCGGTGACCCAGTCCCAGACGCCGTCAATGTTTCCGGAGATATTTCCCTCCGGCTCTGTGAGCGTCCCGTCCTCGTTCCAGAGGACGTTCGTACGGCTTCCGAGGATGTCGATCCTCGCGCCGGATACCTCGCTGGATGTCAGGACATCCGCGTCCTGCACGGCAGAGATGGCGCTCGCGCTGTCTTTGATGATGCCGTCCTCGATGAGCAGGGCGCTGCGGTAGCTCACATAGGTGCTGCTGTTGTCCGGCTCGGCGGGTCCGCCGCCGGATCCGCCGGAAGCCTCACCAGATCCGCCGCCCGCTCCGGCTGCGCCGGCCAGATCCTCTGTCATCTCGTCCAGATACCAGATCACGACCTCGTGACCGGTATAATCTCCGGGCTTTACGTCCTGCAGAACGCCGTCAACTGTCATGCAGACGACCTTGCCCGCCGGCGCCTCGAAGTCGGTCTTGTCCGTAATAACCAGACCGTCCGGGTAGCTTTGGACGTTTTTGCTCTCCGAAGAAGCCTCTCCGGAAGCATACACGGAGACGCTCAGGAGCATACACGCTGCCATCAGTAACGCGGTGATTCGATTATACTTTCTCATGCTGTGATCCCTCCTTAATTAAAATAAACATTTTTATTGTTTTTATTTTATCATACCACAATGCGCGTTATAGGAAAAGTACGAAATCACTGTTACCACGGATCAGCATTTACTTCCGAGCGAAAATACGAGAGAGTGCGGAGTTATCCATATCAGCCCCAAAAAGTAAATGCTGCCGCCGTGTTCCCTTTTGCCGCCGTTCATGGTACA
>CAZEXC010000034.1:0-13987 GCA_964516625.1 uncultured Oscillospiraceae bacterium
GAATGCAATGCGTCCGGCATAAACGACACATTCCCGGCGCAAACAGCACATTTCCAATGTACCGCGGACTGTAAAAAGGCACATAACCGAAAAACGGAGATCCGCCGTATCACGCGCCAACAGCCGGCTCTTAAAAAGAGCCGGCTGCCGTTATTTTTCTGCTGCGGCGCTGCCTCATTCGCGAGGCAGCCCCCTTTACGGGAAGGTTTTACTTCATGCCGTTTTCGTAGGCCTCGATCATCTTCTTGACCATCTGGCCGCCGATAGAACCGGCCTGCTTGCTGGTCAGATCGCCGTTGTAGCCCTGCTTCAGATTGACGCCGACCTCAGAAGCGGCCTCCATCTTGAAACGATCCATCGCCTCGCGGGCGTTGGGGTTAACGAGATTGTTAGAGCTGGTCATTTTCGATTACACTCCTTTCCGTTCATCGGACAAGGAGGTTCGGCTGTCCGAAACGGCGCCGTGCCGTTTCGCATTGCCGCCCTCTTGAGCTGTCCGCGTATATGTTCTGCAATTTACATACGAATATGACAGCCAATTTTTGTCCGCAAACCGCGATTTTTCCGCTTGCGGCGCGATTTTTCGGCACGCGGTCTTACGGAAGGAAAAACGTCGCGCGGCTCAGCCCAGAAGAGCCCCGTCTATCAGCTCAATCTCCATTTCAAACGTCTCGCCGTCGCGGTAGACGGTCAGCGTCAGAGTATCGCCCACGGCGTACTCGTCCTTGATGGCGTTCACCTCCGAAACAGTCGTGACGGCAGCGCCGTTTACCTCAAGGATGATGTCCCCCACCTGCAGGCCCTTTTCATAAGCGTCGGAATTTTCGTCGACCGAGGCGACGTAAACGCCGTCCGGCAGGTCGTACATCGCCCGGGCCTCCGCGCTCACGGAACCGGCGGTTATGCCGATGGTCGGCTCGCCGGATACGACCCCGCTTTCCAAAAGCTGGTCGGCGATGTCCTTCACTATGGCGGAGGGGATGGCAAAGCCGATGCCCTCCACGCTGGAATAGTACACGGACATGATCTTCATGTTCGTTATGCCGATGACCTGACCGTACATGTTCACGAGCGGGCCGCCGGAGTTGCCCTCGTTGAGGGCCGCATTTGTCTGCAGGAGGGTCATGACATGGCCGTTATAAGCGACGTTCCGGTCGATGGCGGAGATGATGCCGTTTGTCATGGTGCCGGAATAATCCTCTCCCAGAGGATTTCCGATGGCCACCACCGAATCGCCCACGCGCAGGCTGTCCGACGCGCCGAACTCGGCGCACGGCAGATCCTCCGCGTCTATTTTCAGCACGGCGATATCGCTGGTGCTGTCCGCCCCCACGAGCAGGGCGTCATAGACGGCTCCGTCCGCAAAGGACACCTCGGCCGCGTCGCTTCCCTGAAGGATATGGGTGTTCGTGATGACATAGCCGTCCTCCGTGAACACGACGCCGCTGCCCCAGCTGTAGCTTACGCCGTCCACATAGGTGGTGATGCCGACAACGGCGGGGTTCACCTTCGCGTAAATCTCCTGAAGGGAAAGCTCCCCGTCGGCCCGATCCGTGAGGACAAGGGAAGCGCCGGCGCCGGTTTCCGCCCGGGCGATGTTCACGGCGTCGGAGCTGGTATAATAGGTTTCAAAATAGTCCCGGTAATCCCCGTAATCCGCGGCGCTGTCGTCCGAGGGCGTCTGTGAGAACGCGCCGCCGCCCGCCTGCTCCCGCCTGACGCTGGCGCCGCCCAGACGCCACGCCCACATAAACACCGCGCACAGCACCACAAACGCACAAACGGAGAGCGAAAATATCTTCGTTCTCCGGCGCTTTTTGTTGTTGCCGTCCGAACAGCCGGCGGCGCGGTTGGGAGGTTTGTCTGTGGGACGTTCCGCATCCGCCGGTTCGGACGAAACCGCATCGGATGATCCGCCGTACCACGACCTCAGCTCCTCCGCGTCCAGAACAGTATGCCTGAGCTGTTCCTCCTCGCGGCGCATCTCGTTGTCTGGCATAAAGGATCCTCCTTTGTGGCCGATTTCAGTATACTATCGATCGGGCCGTAAAGTGTGAATAAACCGTAAATTATTACGAAATGTTAATTAACTGCCTCTGCAAGCGTTTTCGACGCTTCGTTTCTCCGAAAAACGCAGCCGGATACGAACCGCCTGTGCCGCTCAGCTCCCGTCAGCCAGAGCCAGCGTAAAGGTAAAAGCGGTAACGCCGTCTTCGCTGGTGACGAGGATTTCCTGCCCGTGGGCGGCGATGATCTCCTTCACCATGTACAGACCGAGACCCACGCCGTCCCTGTCCCGGCTGCGGGAGCGATCCGACTTATGGAAACGGTCAAAAATGAGCGGCAGCTCCGAGCGCGGGATGGTCTGGCCCGTGTTCTGGATGCAGGTATAGGCCTTGCCGTTTTCCTTCCAGATGTTCACGGCCAGCTCTGTTCCCTCGTCCGCGAATTTCACGGCGTTGTCCACAAGATTATACACCACGCGGGTCAGCGCGTCCATATCGCCGAGGACAAAAATTTTGTCCTCCGGCATATTGAGGGTCATCTCCAGCCGCTTTTTGCCTACCCGGTCTTCAAAATTGAGCAGCGTACGCACTACCATCTCGCCCAGATCGAAGCGCTCCTCCCGGCCGGAGAGGCCGCCGTCCCGCAGGCGGGACATATCCAGCATGCTTCGCACCAGCCGGGAAAGGCGGTTGGTTTCGGAGTAAATGGTCTCAAGATAGCGGCGCTGCTCCGACTGGGGTATCGTCCCGTCCAGAAGCCCCTCGGCAAAGCCGGAAATGGCGGTCATGGGCGTACGCAGCTCGTGGGAGACGTTCGCGATAAACTCCTGGCGGCGGGACTCGTTTTGCTCCAGGCCCTCCGCCATGGCGTTGAACGCCTCCGTGAGCGTGCCTATCTCGTCGTCGTCCTCATAAGGGCTTATGCGGGCGGAGTAGTCGCCCCGGGCGAAGCGGTTCGCGGCCTCCGCCATCTCGTGCAGCGGCCGGGCCATGCGTCTGGAGTAGAAATACTGGAAGCACACCGCCAGCGTCAGAACGCCCGCCGAGATAAGAGTGAACGTCGCCAGAAACCCTTTCCACATGGTGAGGATGTCGTCCGCCTCATGGGTGGCGAACACATAGCCCACCGTTTGCCCGTTTTTGGCGGAAACGGGCTCCGCCACCACATAGTGGTTTCCCTCGTAAAAGCCGCCCAGAGTGGTTATGGCCTCGTATTGCCCGTCGGCCCGGAGCTGGCTTATGACGTCCGCGTCCATCGTCCGGCCGACATAGGGAGACACGCGGGTGCCGTCGGAGCTTGATACCACAAGGCCGCTCTCGTCGCACAGGAAGATGTGCTCCCCGGTGCAGTTCGAGATGACCGTCAGGCTCATGCGCAGCGTAAAGCTGCTGAGCTCCTCCTGCTCATAAGTGGCCTCGACCAGCCTCTTGATCTCGCTGGCGCTGGTGTGCAGGCTCTCCTGCCTCTCCCGAACAAGGAAGACCCTTCCCATGGCGATCATGCTCACGCCGGAGACGATAAAGCACATCGCGAACATACAGGCCGTTACGAGGAAGCTCTTGAAAAACAGGGTCCTTTTCACTTAGGCTTCCCCGACCTCGAATTTGTAACCGACGCCCCACACGGTTTTCAGCCGCCACTGGTCGGACACGCCCTCCAGCTTTTCCCGCAGGCGTTTTATGTGTACGTCCACCGTCCGGGAATCGCCGAAGTAGTCGAAGCCCCACACCTCGTCCAGAAGCTGGTTGCGGGTATAGACCCGGTTCGGCGTGGAGGCCAGATGGAACAGCAGCTCCATCTCCTTCGGCGGGGTGTCCACCTTCACGCCGTCGACCACGAGCTCATAGGAATCGAGGTTTATGACGAGCTTGTCAAATTCCAGACGGCGGGCGCGGGGCTCCTCCGTACCGGCGCTGCGGCGCATGACCGCGTGGATGCGGGCCAGAAGCTCCTTGACCTCAAAGGGCTTTGTGATATAGTCGTCCGCGCCCATCTCGAGCCCGGCGATCTTGTCCGACGTCTCGCCTCTGGCCGTCAGCATCAGAATCGGCGCTTTCGAGAAAGACCGCACCTCCCGGCAGACCTGCCAGCCGTCCTTCACCGGCAGCATGATGTCCAGCAGAAGGACGTCCGGCACGACCTCCGCGGCCATCTCCACGCCCTGCCCGCCGTCCGCGGCGCAGAAAACCTCAAAGCCGTCCTTTTCCAGATACAGGCGCAGAAGCTCCGCGATATTGCCGTCGTCCTCTACGACCAACGCTTTTTTACTCATGGCGCGTCTCCTTTGCGGCTATTGTTATTTTACCCTCTTTGCATTATATACCCGGCGCGGCCGCTTGGGTGAACAAAATGTAAAAAATGGGCGCAGTGCAAAACACAGGATTGCAGCGCGCCCAATTTGACCCCCTTCGGGGCGGCAGGGAGTGACCGGTTCCCGTCAGTCCCTGAAAAAGCTGTCGAAAAATTCATCGTCGCCGCGGCGGCCGCGGGTCTGCGGGGGATAGCTGTCCTCGTCCTCCTCATAGCGGCCGCTGTCGTCGTCATCGTCATAATAGCCGTCATCGTCGTCTCTGCGGCGGTTTTGCTCCCGTATCCGCCGTCTGCCCGTTTCATGGCCGGGGATGTCCAGCCACCGGGCGTCCTGCTCGGCCAGACGGCGCGCCCGTTCGCGCTTTGCCTCCCGCACGCTGCGCAGATGGCGCACGCGCTGGACGTAATAGAAGACCACAAGCAGCAGATAAATCACCACAAGGATGATGAGGATGGTGATGATGCGGCGCACCACCGGGGTCCGGAACAGATCCCTGATCTGCGTACGCAGGTATTCCATGCGCGACATCTCCACCGTGGTGGAGGCCACGAGAGGCGTGGTGCCGAACGTCCGCGTCACATTGCCGTCGGCGTCCAGCTCCACGGCTGTGACCTCGCCCAGCACGTCGCCGGCGTTCACCGGCGCTTCCAGATCATAGCCCCCCTGTTCGTGGTAAAGCGTTTCCTGCAGGTAGACGTTGGAGGTGTCGTAGTCGTTCGGGAGGATGGCGGAAATGGCGTCCTGCGCCCGCACGTCGGCGGAGTCCGACGTGCCCAGCTTGACGGCCACGGTCGTCAGCACCTTGGCGGAGCTGAGGATCTCGCGGCGGGAATAATTTGAGAACACCCAGTCGTAAAGCGCCATCGTCTGCTCGTACTGGTCGCCCGACGATTCCGCGCCCAGCAGCACGCAGATGACGTCTATATCGTCCTTCTGGGCGGCTGATACGAGGCAGTACCCGGCGTTGGAGAAATAGCCGGTCTTGATGCCGTAAGCGTATTCATAGTAATAATCGCTTTCCGGGTCGAGGAGATTGTTGGTGTTTGTAAGCTCCCTCGCGCTGGCCAGATTCGTGGCGGGGACGGTGTAGCTCTCCGCGCCGCATATCTGCACGAACAGGGAGTGCCGGAGCGCCTCGCGGGCGACAATGGCAAAGTCCGAGGCCGTGGTGTAATGACCGGAATCCTCCAGCCCGTTGGCGTTGGTGAAGCTCGTGTTCGTACAGCCCAGCTCCCGGACAAGGTCGTTCATCTCATCCACGAACGCGCTTATGGAGCCGGAAACGTATTCGGCGAGGATATTGCAGGCCTCGTTTGCCGACGCGAGCATGGAGAGGTAAAGAAGATCCTCCACCGTCATGACCTCGCCCGGTTCGATGGCGGGGTTGGCGTTCGAGCTCTGCTCGTCCATATTGTACTGGCAGTCATTGTACGCGGTGACGGAATCCTCGAGGGCGATATCTCCCGCTTCAACGGCTTCCACGACAAGAAGCGCCGTTACCATCTTCGTGGTGCTGGCGGGGGCCAGCGCCTGATCGGCGTTTTTGGCGTAATATACCTCGCCGGAGGAGGCGTCCGCCACGATGGCCGCGGAGGCGCCGATATCCGGCTCCGCCGCAAGCGCGGAGACGGGGAGCAGGGATGTAAAAAGGAGAAGAAGCAGCGCCATCGGAAGTATCTTGAATTTTTTCATGTTATTCTCCGAAAAAATGTGATATGATGTATTTATATGTGCTTATGGGATCGTCTGTTTCTGTACGGATGATAATTCATTATATGAAATAATCCTAAGAAAATCAACCTCTTTCTTGACCGGGAGGGCGCGGTATGGCAGGACGCGGACAGCGGCGGGCGGCGGCAGCGCTGGGCATCATGGCCGCGGCGATGATAGCGGGCGCGGCTTTTCGCTGCGCGCAGGCGGGGCGCGGCCGTTCGTTCGTTATCGAAAGCTCCGGCGCGGTCGGGCCGCTGGCGGAGGATACGGCGCTCCTTGACCTGAACGCCGCCACGGCGGAGGAGCTGGAAGCCCTGCCGGGCATCGGCTCCGCGCTGGCCGAACGCATCGTCGCCTGGCGGGAGGAAAACGGCCGCTTCGAGGATGAAGACGACGTGCTTTCCGTGGACGGCATCGGCCGGACGGTCTACGAGGCGATCCTGCCGTATATAGCATACTGATTCAAATAAGGAACCTGCAACATGAAAATTTTGGTAGTGGACGACGAAGAGCTCCTGGTAAAGGGCATAAAATTCAATCTTGAAAACGAGGGCTACGAGGTGGACGTGTGCTACGACGGCCAGACCGCCGTGGAGATGGCGGCTGCCACAGCCTACGCGCTGATCATCCTCGACCTTATGATGCCGAAGCTCGACGGGCTTTCCGCCTGCATGAAGATACGGGAATTTTCCACCGTGCCGGTCATCATGCTGACGGCCAAAACGGAGGACACGGACAAGCTCATCGGCTTTGAATACGGGGCGGACGATTATATCACAAAGCCCTTCAACATTCTGGAGCTGAAGGCCCGCGTGCGGGCGCTGCTGCGCCGCAGCGTCATGCAGTCCCCCGGCGGGCAGGGCGCAGCCGCGTCCTCCAGCCGCCTGACCCACGGGCCCGTCACCATCGACACGGAGCGCCGCACCGCCGAGGTGGACGGCCGCGTCATCGACCTGACGGTGAAGGAATTTGACCTTGTGGAGCTTCTTCTGCGCAGCCCCGGCAAGGTCTATTCCCGGGAAAATCTGCTCGATATCGTCTGGGGCTACGATTATCAGGGCGATATTCGCACGGTGGACGTACACATCCGCCGTCTGCGGGAAAAGCTGGAGCGCAACCCGGCCGAGCCGGAGTGCATCATTACCAAGTGGGGCGTGGGGTACTATTTCAAAGACTGAAAAAAAACAGAAAAGACGGGGCGTGAGCGTTCGGTTCCAGATAACCGCCGCGTTTACCCTGTTCACGGCGGTTTTGCTGCTTATCCTGAACGTCTACCCCGTGCTGGTCAGCCGGGACATGGTCATCGACACGAAGCAGAGCGCGATGCAGTCCCAGTGCCTTGTCATCACCAGCTCCCTTTCCGCTCTGGACGGGCTGACGGCGGAATCCGTCGCGCAGGTCATGGAGCTTCTTGACGTGACGCCTATGACGCGCATGATTGTAACGGATCCGGGCGGCGTGATACTTTACGACACCTCGGAGGAGGACGATTTGGGCCGCTATGCCCTTTTGACGGAAATATCCGTCGCGCTGGACGGGCGCTCGGTGTTCTATTGCAGCTATTCCGGCGGCGCTTTCTCCAGCCGCTCGGCTATGCCGGTCGTTTCCGGGGGCGGCATCCTCGGCGCGGTGTACCTCTACGAATACGACGCGGAGCAGGGCGAGATCATCCGCGGCCTGCAGTGGAACCTGAGAACCATGTCCGCCGTTTTCGCCGGCGTGGGCATCGTGGTGGTTTTTGTTATCGCCGCCACCCTTACCAGACGCCTCAAGCGTCTGACCGCCGCCGTGCGCGTCGTCAGCTCCGGGGATTACGCCTACCGCATAGACGTGCGCGGGCATGACGAGGTGGCGGAGCTGTCCTCGGAATTTAACGTCCTGACCAGCCGGCTCGAAAGCACCGACGAGATACGCCGCCGCTTCGTGTCGGACGCCTCCCACGAGCTTCGGACGCCTCTGGCCGCTATCCGGCTTCTGTCCGACAGCATCACCCAGTCGGATAATATGGACGTTCCCACCATGCGGGAGTTTGCCACGGACATCGGAAACGAGGCCGAGCGCCTCCAGCGCACGACGGAAAAGCTTATGAACCTCACGAAGCTGGACGCCGGCGTGACCCAGACCCAGCGGGAGCCGACGGATATAAAGCTCATAGCCCAGCGCGCGCTGCACCTGCTTGAGCCGCTGGCGCTGCAGCGGAACGTGTCCCTGATAACGGAGCTGGCCGGCGGCTGCGTCGTCCGCGCCTCGGCGGACGACCTGTACCAGATCATTTTCAATCTCACGGAAAACGGCATCAAATACAACGTCCCCGGCGGGAGCGTCACGATCGCCCTCCGGCGGGACAAGGCGAGCGCCGTCCTCACCGTCACCGACACCGGCATCGGTATCCCGGAGGCGGATATCGCGAATATTTTCGACCGCTTTTACCGCGTGGACAAAGCCCGTTCCCGCTCCTCCGGCGGAAGCGGCCTCGGGCTCGCCATCGTCCACGACGCGGTGGAGGCAAACGACGGCCAGATCAGCGTTTCCCGCCCCGAGGCGGGCGGCTCCTGCTTTACCGTGACGTTTCCCCTGTGCCGGAAGAAGGACAGACACCTATGAAACGAAATGCATTTCTGGCCGCGGTCATGGCGGCCGTCACGCTCCTGTCCGGCTGTTCCGTGACCTCCCTTTTCTCCTCCTCGGACGCCGACCCTCAGGTCGATACCGTCGCCATATACCGCGTGGCGGCGGATAAGGGCGACAGCGGCGGCGACCTTCTCCGCACGGAGACGCTCACCCTCCCGGACACCGGCGATGAGCTCGACGCCGTGCTGGACGCCTTTGCCTCCGCCGCGAAGCGCGATTCCCTGTCCTGCGCCCTGCCGGACGGCGTGGCCATCGAGGGCTGGACGCTGGAAAACGGCGTCGTCACGCTCGCGCTGTCGGACGAATATCTGGCGCTGTCCGACATGAGCCGGACCGTCACGGCCTTCTGCGCCGTTTTGACGCTCTGCCAACTGGAGGACGTGGACGCCGTCACCGTGACCGCCGGCGGCGAGACGGTCTTTTCCGGCCTTGTGCCGGAGGACGCGCTCCTGACCGACACCGACACCGACCCCTATGTGCGCCAGCTCCGCCTGTATTTCCCCGACGGCGACGGGCGCTATCTCGTGAGCGAGTACCACAGCCTGACGCTGGACGAGGAGACCTCCCCCGAGCGCTACGTCATCGAGGAGCTTCTGCGCGGGCCGAACAACGGGGAGCTGCAAAGCGCCATCCCCGCGGGGACGACCCTCCTTTCCTGCCGGACGGAGGACGGGCTGTGTACCGTCGATCTCTCGGCGGCGTTTTATGAGAACCGCCCGCAGACGGCGCTGGGCGAGCGCCTTGCCATTTATTCCATCGTCAATTCCCTTACGGCGCTTTCCACGGTGGACAGCGTGCTGTTTCTCGTGGAGGGCCGGGCCGTGGACACATACGTTTACCGCTCCCTTGCGGAGCCTCTTTCCCGCTATGACGCGGCGGTAGGCCCCGTTTCCCCTCTCGAGGGCGAATTCGACGCGGATCTGTACCTCGTCGTTCCGAGCCTCGACGGTCTTGCCGCCCTTCCCTTCTGCGTCAGCGGATCGGATTATGATTCCCGCGCCGAAGCGATCCTGGCCGCTCTCCTGAGCGCGGCGGAGCCCGGCTACCCGGCGCTGCTGTCCGGCGGCGGCTCCATGTCGGACGTGACGGTCACGGGAAGCGTATGCACCGTGGATCTGCCCGAGAGCTTTTTCGTCTCCCTGCCCTCAGAAGCGAGACGGATGGCCGTGCGATCCGTCGCCGCGACGCTGTGCGCCCTCCCGGAGATATCCGCCGTCCGATTCACCATCGACGGCGCGGACGCCGTTTTCGACGGCACGGACTGGTCCGGCCCCTGGCGCGATTTTGACGATATAACCGTGGAATAGCGCAAAAATACCGCGCTTTCCCATGAAGGAAGGAGAACCCCATGTCCCATATTGCAGAGATCCGCAAAAACCTCGGCGCCCTCGACGCGCTGATACTCACAGACCCCATATCCATCCGATACGCCTCCGGCTTCACCGTAGAGGACGGCGCCGCCGTTATCGGCAGCCGGAGCGCCTGGCTCATCACCGACAGCCGCTATGCGGAGGCGGCGAAAAAGACCGTGTCGGACATGCACGTTTTATGCGTCAGCCGCCAGAAGCCTCCCAGCGCCCTCCTGCGGCAGATAACGGCCGAGACAGGGCGCGTCGTGGGCGCGGAGGAGGAGCGCATGAGCAGCGCGGCCTGGAAAGCGCTGGAAAAAAGTCTGGGTCTGGATCTGAAGCCCTCCGGGCATATACTCGCCGGCCTGCGGGCGTCGAAAAACGACGCGGAGGCGGTGCTGCTGACCGCCGCCCAGCGCATCGCGGAGCGGGCCCTTGACGAGGTGCTCGGCCTTATCCGCCCCGGCCTGACGGAAAAGCAGCTTGAAGCGGAGCTGGTATACCGCCTTTATAAATACGGAGGAGAGGCCAATGCCTTCGACCCCATCGTCCTGACCGGCACGAACACCAGCATGCCCCACGGCACGCCGGGCCAGACCGTTATCCAGAAGGGCGATTTCGTCACCATGGACTTCGGCACGAAGTTCGGCGGCTACTGCTCCGATATGACCCGTACCGTGGCCGTCGGCAAGGCGAGCCAGAAGATGAAGGACGTATACGCCGTCGTGCTGGAGGCGCAGTTGGCGGGCATCGACGCGGCAAAGCCCGGCGTCTCCGGCCGGGAGATCGACGCGGCGGCGCGGAAGGTCATCGAGCAGGCGGGCTACGGCGAGTACTTCGGCCACAGCTTCGGCCACTCCCTCGGCCTTGAGATACACGAATCGCCGAACGCCGCTCCCTCCAACGACGCCGCCATGCCGGAGGGCGCGGTCATTTCCGCCGAACCGGGCATCTACATACCGGGGCTTTTCGGCGTTCGCATCGAGGATATGCTGTGGCTCCGCGGCGGCGGCGCCCATATCATCACGAAGGCGCCCAAGGAGCTGCTGACGGTATAACGGGACTTCGGCGGCGGAAAGGGCTTGCCAAAGCCGGGATTTTATAGTAAAATCTTTTTAGAAAACCGATACTTTTTTTACATCAAACGTTTGGAGGACATATATATGCCTATTACCGCAGGTGATTTTCGCAACGGCGTGACCTTTGAGATGGACGGTCAGGTCATGCAGGTCGTCGAGTTCCAGCACGTCAAGCCCGGCAAGGGCGCGGCCTTTGTGCGCACCAAGATGAAAAACGTCATTACCGGCGCCGTGGTCGAGACTTCCTTCAACCCCTCCGCCAAGTTTGAAAGCGCTTATGTCGAGCGGAAAAACATGGAATACAGCTATTCCGACGGCGATCTGTATTATTTCATGGACGGCGAGACATACGAGCTTCTGCCTGTGGACAAGTCCAAGCTCTCCGACAGCTTCCGTTTCGTGAAGGAAAACGAGGTCTGCACCGTCAGCTCCTATAAGGGCAGCGTCTTCAACGTCGAAGCGCCGAACTTCGTGACCCTCGAGATAACCGAGACCGATCCCGGCTTTGCCGGCAACACCGCCACAAACGCCACGAAGCCCGCTATCGTGGAGACCGGCGCGGAGGTGAAGGTTCCCCTGTTCATCGAGCCGGGCGAACGTATCGAGATCGACACCCGCACCGGCGAGTATCTCGGCCGCGCCAAGGGCTGAGCCCCGGCCGCCGGCGCGCCTTGCGGCTGCACAGGAAAATTTTACAGGAGGCTTTTGTCATGACCACATCGGAAAAAGTCGCGTATCTGAAGGGCCTTGCCGAGGGCTTCGGCATAGACCCCGCTTCCCACGAGGGAAAGCTCCTGTCCGTGATAACGGACATTCTGGAGGATCTGGCGCTGGATGTGGACGAGCTCGGCGGCAGCATTGCCGAGCTGGAGGAGGGTCTTGACGCCGTCAGCGAGGATCTGGAGGACGTGGAGCAGGCTCTGTTCGGCGGCGAGGACGACCTTGACGACGAGGAAGACGAGGAAGACGGGGAACAGCCCGTGTTCTACGAAGCGGAATGCCCCTCCTGCGGCGAGACCGTGACCTTCGACGAGGGCGTTCTGGCGCGGGGCGCCATCGAGTGCCCCACATGCGGCGAAAGTCTGGAATTTGATCTCGACTTTCGGGAGGAAGATCCCGAGGAAACCTGAAAAACAGAAAAAGCCGCCGCTTGGGGTCATCGCTCCGGGCGGCGGCTTTTTCATTGCCCGCCTTAAAGAAATATTCATTATTTGTTTACAAACCGTTGCCAGTTTATTCACGCATTCCGCTTCCGTTTGCGGTATCATACGATCGTAAGGATAAGTGCAGCAAAGCAGCACAACAAATCGCTTATACTCATTTTTCACTCCTCTCTTCTTTTTTTACAAGGTTGGGCGTCCGAAAGGGCGTCCGATCTTGTTTTTTCCCGAAATGCGCGAAAATGCGCGGGATTTGTTGCAAGCCGCTCCCGTTCGTGGTATCATGCAGATAGCAGAGCGTATGATTGGGACATATGAGAAAAGGAGCGGAATATGGAAAGAACATCTTACGCGGGGGATTTCCAAAAAGCCCGGGCGTCGGCCGGGCGGAGGACGCTGACCATGTCCGGCTATCCCCGCAGGCCCGGCTCCGGCGCAGGTGTCTGATATGGTCTGGTGTCTGTGTATCATCGGCGCGCTGGCCGCGCTGTATCTGATTGTTTCCTGCGTCGTTTTTCATCTGACATGTCGGCGCTTTCCCGATTCCCACGACCCCATGCGGCCGCTCACCCACGCCACGGACGAGCTTCTGGCTCCCTATGCGGAGATGATACAGTCCGGCCGCCGGTGGATACAGGCGCATACGGCCGTGCCGGTGGAGATGACCTCCTTCGACGGGCTGACGCTGCGCGCCTCGCTTTACGAACACCCCGAGGCAAAAGCCGTCCTCGTCGCCTGCCACGGCTACCATTCGGATGGCGTGCGGGATTTCGCCGCCGCCTGCGAATTTTATTACGACCACGGCATGTCCCTGCTCCTCATCGACCAGCGCGCCGCCGGCGCGAGCGAGGGCAGATACATTACCTTCGGCGTGAAAGAAAGCGCCGACGTGCGCGGCTGGTGCGCGCTGGTGGAAAAGCGTTTTCCCGGCCTTCCTATCCTCCTGTCGGGCATCTCCATGGGCGCGAGCGCCGTTTTGATGACCGCCGACGATCTTCCCGAGGGCGTCAAAGCGCTCCTGGCCGACTGCGGCTATACGTCCCCGCGGGACGAGCTGGCTTATGTGGCGCGCCACTATATAGGCCGGGCGGCCGTCGTCCTCCTGCCCGGCGTGGCGCTCTGGTGCCGGCTGCTGGGGGGCTTCGGTCTGCGCGAGCGCACGACGGAAAAGGCGCTGTCCCGGTGTACGCGCCCGGTTTTCTTTATCCACGGTCAGGCGGATGAGCTCGTCCCTCATGAGAACTCCGTAAAAAACCGCGCGGCCTGTTCTGCTCCGACGGAATTTTTATCCGTCCCCGGCGCGGATCATGGCCTTAGCTACCTCGTTGACCCGGACGGCTACCACGAGCTTGCGGACAAATTTCTGAAAGCCTACGTCCTGCCCCAGCCCCCCGACGGACAGTGACACGAAACCCCGGACGCGGCCTTATATACGGCAAACGGCGCAGCGAAAAAGCTGCGCCGTTTAGCTGAGTGCTCGCAAGACAGTAAACCATCAAGAATTACGAATCACGGCATGCTGTCGCGCTAGTTCCATGTACAATAATGTGTGTACACACGATGCGAGTTTGAGCGGAGGAACAGCAGATGAAAAAACGATCATATGATTTAAGGAAACAAAGTGGTGTTTGCGTGAGGTATGCGGCATGAAACCAATAAATCTTTTGCCTGCCAAGAACAGACAGGATCTACGAGAATGGTTGTTAGAAAACCACGATAAAGAAAAAGAATGTTGGG
>CAZEXC010000035.1:0-5935 GCA_964516625.1 uncultured Oscillospiraceae bacterium
CTCGAGATAGAGGCCATCGGCGTCGCGGCGGAAAAATGAGTCGGGACATATAAATAGCGCCGCATCCGAAACGGGAACCGCTTCGGATGCGGCGCAGTCTATAAAGCTCCGGGTCCTCGACGTCCGAGGCCCCGGAGCATTCTGGAGCTAGTGATGTGACTCGAACACACGACCTGCTGATTACGAATCAGCTGCTCTACCGGCTGAGCTACACTAGCAAGCCTGTTGATTATATCAAACCGGCATCGGATTGTCAACCGACAATTTTTCCTCTCACAACTGGCAGTCACCGAAGCACGTTCTTGCCTCTTTCCCAAAACTCTGCTTGAAGGGCTTTCTTGATCCGTATGATTTTGGCGCCGAAAAAGCCAAAAGTTTGACTATCTTTTGCGCTTCCGCTGTGTTATACTGCCTGTAGAAAGGGCGTGATTTTATGGATACGATGCTCGTCGTGTGGCTTCTCGCTGCCGTGGTATTTCTGGCGGTAGAGGCTGTCACGGCCGCCATGTGCTCCATCTGGTGCGTGGCGGGCGCGCTTGCGGCGCTGCTGGCCGCCGCGCTTGGCGCCGCGGTATGGCTTCAGGTGGTTCTTTTCGTCGTCGTGACCGGCCTGTGCTTTTGGTTCCTGTACCCGAAGCTCAAGCATCTGGTGAACCGCCGCCGACAGCCCACCAACGCCGACATGGTCATCGGCAGAACCTGCATCGTCACGCAGACCATCGACAATCTGGCGGGGACGGGCGCGGTCTCCGTGGGCGGAAAAATCTGGAGCGCCCGCACGGAGAGCGGCTTTCGGGCCGACGAGGGCGAGCTTGTGCGGGTGCAGGCCATCGAGGGCGTCAAGCTCATCGTGACCCCGGTACAGGCCGCGTCCGCCGTCCTGTAATATTGTCTATTAAAAATAAGGAGGCATATATACCATGGGCTATATCTGGCTTATCGTTCTTATCCTCGTTGTGATTGTTCTCGTTCGCAATATCCGTGTGGTGCAGCAGGCCAAGGCTTGCGTCGTGGAGCGCCTCGGCGCTTACAGCGCCACCTGGCACGTGGGTCTTCACCTGAAGATCCCCTTTATCGAGCGGGTGGCAAAGACCGTATCCCTCAAGGAGCAGGTGGCGGATTTCCCGCCCCAGCCCGTCATCACAAAGGACAACGTGACCATGCAAATCGACACGGTCATCTATTTCCAGATAACCGACCCGAAGCTGTACACCTACGGCGTGGAAAACCCCATGGTCGCCATCGAGAACCTGACAGCCACCACCCTGCGCAATATCATCGGCGAGCTGGAGCTTGACGAGTCCCTCACAAGCCGCGACACAATAAATTCCAAAATGCAGCAGATACTCGACGAGGCCACCGACCCGTGGGGCATCAAGGTCAATCGCGTGGAGCTGAAAAACATCATGCCGCCCAAGGAAATCCAAAACGCCATGGAAAAGCAGATGAAGGCCGAGCGCGAGCGCCGCGAAGCCATCCTCCGCGCCGAGGGCGAAAAGCGCTCCGCCATACTGGAGGCCGAAGGCGAAAAGGAGTCCGCCATACTGCGGGCCGACGCGAAAAAGCAGGCGGAGATCCTGGAGGCCGAAGGCAAGGCTCAGGCCATCATCGCCATCAACGAGGCGACGGCTCAGGGCATCAAGCTGTTGAATGAAGCCGCGCCCACCGACCCCATCGTAAAGCTCAAGGCGCTGGACGCGTTCACCGCCGCCGCCAACGGCAAAGCCACAAAAATCATCATCCCCTCGGAGATACAGGGCATAGCCGGTCTTGCGACCTCGCTCAAGGAGGTACTCATCGACCCGCCCGCGCCGGAGAAAAAAGGCAAATAACCGCATAAACGGATTCCGCCGCTCCATTCTATGGCAACAAAAAAAGTCCCGGAAGCGTTTCACGCCTCCGGGACTGCGGATTCTCCGGGCAATCGCGGGTCTTTCAAAAGGAACGCGCGCAGGGAGTTCAGGACTGCCAGCAGCGCCACGCCCACGTCGGCGAACACCGCCAGCCACAGCGGACATACGCCCAGCATGTCGAGTATCAGGATGATGACCTTGAACGCCAGAGCAAACAGGATATTCTGCCATACGATCAGGCGGGTGTGTCTGGCCGCCTCCAGCGCCGTCACCACACGGGAGGGCGACGAGTCCATGATGACGACGTCCGCCGCCTGGATGGCCGCGTCGGAATCCTCCCCGTGGAGCGAAACGCCGATGTCCGCCTCGCGCAGACAGTCGGCGTCCGTCTCGGCGCTGCCGACGAAAAGGAGGTTCCCTTTTTTGATCCGGCGGTTTCGTATGCTGCGAACAAGGGCGACCTTGTCGGCGGAACCCGGATAGAACTCCCCGATACCCACGGAGCGGGCAAACTTCTCCGCCGCAGCGGGCGTGTCGTCGGTTATCATGGCGACCCTTTTGTCCCACGACAGGACCGTTACCGCGGCGGAAACGTCCGGCTTTGCCACGCTGCCGAAGACGATGCGCCCGGCGTACTGCCCGTCGATGGCAAGATACAGGCAGATGTCCGGAAGGCTCTCCCCCTGAAGGCTCACGCCGTGCTCGAGAAGAAATTCCTCCGTCCCCAGAAGGATCTTGACCTTGTCCACCTCCACGGTGATGCCCCGGCCCTCCTCCTGATGGAAGCTCTGGATCAGCTCGATGTATATCGTGCCCTGATAGGCGGCCTTGATGCTCTCGGCGTATGCGTCCTCGGCAAAGGCGCAGGCGTGGGCGGCGATGCGAAGCAGCACGTCCGCGTCCATGCGTTCGCTTTTGACGGACACGACGCGGAGCCCGCTGTCCTCCAGCGCGCCGGCCTTGTCGAACACGACGGCGCTCGTCCGGGACACGGCATCCATGGCGGCGGTGCTTTTGAACAGTATGCCCCGGCGGGTGGCCCCGCCGATACCCGCGAAGTAGCTCAGCGGCACGGAGATGACGATGGCGCAGGGGCAGGCGATGACCATGAGCACCAGCGCGCGGTACACGCCCTCGGCGGCCGACGTGTGCAGCGCCAGAGGCGAAACGACCGCGATAATGACGGCGATGCCAAGCACGACGGGGGTATAGACCCGGGCGAACCGGGCGATAAATTCCTCCGTGCGGCCCTTCTGCCCCCGGTCGGCCCGGACATCCTCCAGTACGGCGTTCGCCGCCGGCGACCGATCCTCCATAAGACCCTCGATGTTGCGGCGCACACGGGCCACGGCGTAGCCCTGAAACAGCTCGCCGAGCTGATAGAGTATCATAACGGACGCGCCCTCCGTCGCCTCGCCGATGAGGACGGAGGCGACCGCGACGATGCTCATCAGGAGGCTTTCGTCAAAAAGACGCCTGTTTACCGCGTTTGCCACGGCGCGGATGAATACGTCATACCCCGCCGTCAGGATAGCGAACACGCTCAGCGCCACCGACAGGGCGTACAGGACGTTTTCCGTCGCCAGCGCGCCGATAAACAGCAGCGCCGCCGCGCCAAGACGCCAGACCATCACCATATCGAGGCCGTGATAGCCGTGGTCGTGGTGCTCGTGCATGCAGTCGTCGCAGGTACAGTCGTGCCCGTGGCCGGACAGCGCCTGCTTTATCTCCCGGATAAGTCTCATAAATTACGCTTTTCCGTCGCTTCCCAGAACATTTACAATCTTGTCCTTCACCAGCTCCCTTATATAGTCGCGGCCCACGGTCAGGTACTGGCGGGGGTCGAAGTGCTCCGGGTGCTCCGCCATATGCTGGCGGATGCCGGCGGTCATGGCAAGGCGCAGGTCGGAGTCGATGTTTATCTTGCACACGGCCATGGACGCGGCCTTGCGAAGCATATCCTCCGGCACGCCGATAGCGTCCACCAGATTGCCGCCGTTGGCGTTGATGATGTCCACATACTTGGGGATGACGCTGGACGAGCCGTGGAGCACGATGGGGAAGCCGGGCAGCCGCCGCGATACTTCTTCCAAAATATCGAAACGGAGCTGCGGCTTTGTGCCGGGCTTGAACTTATACGCGCCATGGCTCGTGCCGATGGCGATGGCCAGACTGTCGCAGCCGGTGCGGCTGACAAATTCCTCCACATCCTCGGGCCGGGTGTAGGAGGAATCCTCCGCGGAGACCTTTACCTCGTCCTCCACGCCGGCCAGCGTGCCAAGCTCCGCCTCCACCACGACGCCGTGGTCGTGGGCGTATTCCACCACTTTTTTTGTCAGCGCGATGTTGTCCTCAAAGGATTTGGAGGACGCGTCTATCATGACGGAGGTAAAGCCGCCGTCTACGCAGCTTTTGCAGATGTCGAAATCCCCGCCGTGGTCGAGGTGCAGCGCGATGGGGAGCCCGGTGTCGGCCTCGGCCGCCTCCACCAGCTTCATGAGGTAGGTGTGCTTGGCGTATTTGCGCGCGCCGGCGGAGACCTGAAGTATCAGCGGGGAATTGACCTCGGCGGCCGCCTCGGTGATGCCCTGTACGATCTCCATGTTGTTGACGTTGAACGCGCCGATGGCATAGCCCCCGGCGTAGGCTTTCCGAAACATTTCAGTCGTTGTTACGATTGGCATTTTCATCCACTCCTTCCACTTTATTTTACCTCAAACATATGGTATAATCAACAAAAACATTATTTTCGGAGGAATTTCCATGATGGCTGAAAAACTTACCGGCGCGTGCGTTATCGGGCAGTCCGGCGGCCCCACTGCCGTCATAAACGCCAGCGCCTACGGCGCCATTTCCGCCGCGCTGGCGGCGGGGGAGATAACGCAGGTGCTCGGCGCCGACCACGGCATCACCGGCGTTCTGGCGGACAAGCTCTACGACATGGGCCTCGAGGACCCGGAGGAGCTGGCGCTTTTAAAGAACACGCCCTCGTCGGAGCTCGGCTCCTGCCGCTATAAGCTGGCCGACCCGGACAGGGACGAAACGGATTACAGGATCATCCTCGACGTGTTCAAAAAGCATAACGTGCGTTACTTTTTCTATAACGGCGGCAACGACTCCATGGACACCTGCGACAAGATAAGCCGGTTCATGGCCCGTTCCGGGTGGGAATGCCGCGTCATGGGCATCCCCAAGACCATCGACAACGACCTGACGGGAACCGACCACTGCCCGGGCTTTGCTTCCGCGGCGAAGTATATCGCCACAAGCTGCATGGAGGTGTCCCGGGACAGCCGGGTCTATCCCACCGGTCAGGTGACGGTCATGGAGATCATGGGCCGCCACGCGGGGTGGCTCGCCGGCTCCGCCGCGCTCGGCTCACGCTTCGGCGCGGGGCCGGATCTCGTGTATCTGCCGGAGCTCGACTTTGACATGGAAAAATTTCTCTCCGACGTAGAGCGCGTTTACAGAGAGAAGGGGAACTGCCTCGCGGCGGTTTCCGAAGGCGTCCATTTTTCGGACGGCACGTTTGTTTCCGAGGCGCAGGCCAGCGCTACCGACGGCTTCGGCCACGCCCAGCTCGGCGGCCTTGCCGCGCGGCTGGCGGACATCGTCAAGCGGCGTCTTGACGTAAAAACGCGGGGCATCGAGCTGAGCCTTCTCCAGCGCTGCGGGGCGCATCTGGCCTCGAAAACCGACGTGGAGGAAGCGGAGCTTGCCGGCCGCGTCGCGGTGGAAAGCGCCGTCGCCGGTCATACCGGCCAGATGGTGGCCTTTGAGCGCGCCTGTGAGGACGGAAAATACGTCTGCCGGACAAAGCTCGTCCCTCTGACGACCGTGGCAAACGCGGAAAAAAAGGTGCCGCCGGAATGGATCACTCCCGAGGGCAACTTCGTCACCGACGAGTTTATCGACTATGTGCTCCCGCTTATTCAGGGCCAGCCGGAGCGCCCCACCGCAGCGTCGCTGCCCCGCTATGCAAGGCTCAAAAAAATACGGGCGTAAGCCCGCGGCCTGGCCGCCGGCTATGCCGGACAATCCCTCCGGCACGAACCACGACGGCCATATAGACACGGAGACCT
>CAZEXC010000035.1:6035-13922 GCA_964516625.1 uncultured Oscillospiraceae bacterium
ATGCCGGACAATCCCTCCGGCACGAACCACGACGGCCATATAGACACGGAGACCTCCATCCGCGTCATGTAACAGCATATATCCCCCTTTGCATAGAATGACGTGCAAAGGGGGATATCTTTTTGGCAAATCATGAAGCTTGTACGTATAAAGAAGGCTCGCTGCCGCCCTGCGCGCCTCTGGCGGTGCCGACGGTACCCATGCAGCAGAGCGCAAAGCCCGCCTACGACAGCGCCGAGGCGCTGGTAAAGGGAACGCTCTTTCCCGGACTTGACCTCCCGTTTATGGACTATGCAGCCACCGGGACGCTGGAAAACACGCCTCTGGCGGAGCTGATGGCGCTGGATTTTGTCACGCAGGAGCTGGCGCTTTATCTCGACACCCACCCCGACGATCAGGAGGCCTTCGAGACGTGGAAGTGCTGCACCGAGCTGGCCATTCAGGGACGACAGCGCTATGTGGAGCTTTACGGCCCCGTCGTCCGCAGCGAGACGGCCTCGTTCGGCTCCTGGGTCTGGCCCGACGAGCCGTGGCCCTGGGATTATACGACCGGCTGCCGCAGCGGCGGCAATAACGGCAGGGGAGGGAAGAGCTGATGTTTTCCTACGAAAAAAAGCTGCAGTACCCTGTCCGCATCAAAAACGCCAACCCCGCTCTGGCGAAATTCATCATCACGCAGTACGGCGGCGCTTACATCGGCAGACTATGATAACAAAGCCGCCCGAAGGGTCATCGTTCGGCGCTTATACAGGCCGGCCGGTTATGTCAGATGCGATTCGCCACGCTCCACGCGTGACGGGTCCCCTGCTGCACGGAGGCGGGCTTTTTGCAGTCGCCGATGGTGTAGAACTCCGGGGCGCAGCCGTAAAACGACAGAGCCTCCGCGTCTCTGGGGACGCGCCCGGCGCACATGACCACCGTGTCGGCGGGCAGGGAATGCTCCGCGCCGTCCTTGTCCGTGTAGACAACGGCGTCCGGCTCGATGCGCGCCACCTTCACGCCGGTGATGCCGTGGAAGTTCGGCTCCGCCTCCCACGCCTCCTGGAACATGCTGTAATAATGGATGGCGGTGGAGTCGGCGGAAAGCCGGTCGCGCATCTCCACGACGGTGGTGTCGCGGCCGGTTTTGGCGATGTAAAGCGCCGTCTCGACGCCTACCTCGCCGCCGCCGATGACGACGACCCTGCTGCCGAGCTTCTCGGGATGGGCAAACGCCTCAAGCGCGTAGACGAGCTTGTCCTTATCCGCGCCGGGGATGGGCAGGGTCAGCATATCCGCGCCGTTTGCCGCGACGACCGCGTCAAAGTCCGCCGCCGCGATCATCTCCGGCGTGGCTTTGGTATTCACATGGTACTCTATGCCCTGCTTATCGAGCTGATAGATAAGCCAGTTTTTATAGTCCTTCAGCGTCCACTTGAAGTCGGCGTAATCCGCGTGGACGATCTGCCCGCCCAGAACGGGCAGCGCCTCATACAGAACGGGCGTGTGGCCCCGCTCCTTCAAATACAGGGCGCAGCGCATACCGGCGGGGCCGCCGCCGATAACGGCGACGCGCTTTTGCCGGTCGGGCTTGCGGATAAGCTGGTGGACGCGGTGCTCCAGACCTACCATGGGGTTCACGGAGCAGACGGACACGAACGGGTCGTGCTCGCCCCGGCCGTGGCACTTGTTGCACCGCAGACAGGGAACGATGTCGTCCCCTCTCCCGGCCAGAATGAGGTCGCCGTAGTTGGGGTTCGAGACATAGGCGCGGCCGGCGCAGATGAGATCGGCCTTTCCCTCGGCCAGCGCTCTTTCGCAGGTGTCTGCATAATGGAAGCCGCCGATGACGCCTATCACAAGATCGGGCACATGCTTTTTCATGTACTCGCCATATTTGAGGAAAGGCGTCTCCTCCAGATTGAAGCTGGTGGGGTGGGCCGGATCTACCTCCGATGCGCGAAGCTGCACGATGTCTATGTATTTTTTCGCCTCGTTCAAAAACGCGGCGCTTTCCTCGATGGTATAGCCGCCGGGGGCGTCCTCCGCGCTCCACTCTATCTCCAGAAGGAAATTCTTGCCGACCTTCCGGCGCACGCGCTCCAGACACATCAGCGGGAAACGCATACGGTTTTCCAGACTGCCGCCGAACTTGTCGCCGCGGTGGTTCGTAAGCGGGGAGAAAAACTGCGCCGGGAGATTGGCGCGATAGCACATATGGATGGACAGC
The DNA here is from genome assembly GCA_964516625.1 of uncultured Oscillospiraceae bacterium. Taxonomy (GTDB): domain Bacteria; phylum Bacillota; class Clostridia; order Oscillospirales; family Oscillospiraceae; genus CAJOIG01. The sequence goes on from CAZEXC010000035.1 coordinate 8,245, forward strand.
ATATCGAAGCCCAGCATCTGCAAAATACCGGCCTGCTCCGCATAGGACATGGCTATCTTTTCCAACTGCTCCTCGGTATAGGATTCCACCGGGTCGTGGCCGGGGATGAGCTCCAGATCAAACTCCGCCGGAGGCGGGGCATCCAGCGATTTTGTCTGATCGAACGCGGAGATGTGGCCCTGCTCGCCCTTGGGGACCATCAGAGGATAGGCGGACGGCGGCCCGACGAAAATGGCCATGCACGCGATAGAATCGAAGTAATGGATGTTGTCCGCAAGCTGCAAAAGATAGTTCTGGCAGTTTGTGTCGTACAGGTCGAAATCGGGGAAATGGCCGAAGTCCATATCCATGGGAAGCTGCTTGCCGCGGGTGAAGTTGTTGATTCCCATGCAGGTGACGATACCGGCGCTGCGGGCTTTATTGGCGTAATGGGCTATGACGCTCTCCGCCGGATAAGGCTCCGGCCCCTGAAGAAAATGGGGCAGGGAGTTTGACGCCTCCAGACGGTTTTTCAGCGTAAAGCCCCGTATCTTGAGAGGCTCGCAAATATGGGGATATTTTGGTGCGCTCATATCCTGTTCTCCTTCCGTAAAAACGATTCGGACTTGTTATGCTCTCTGACGCATACATTCTTTGTTATTATAACAGCAATCCCGCCAAAAGAAAAGCCCCTTTTGCCGCGCCGCCGCGGGAGCCGCTGTCCCGCGGGCGGGCGATGCCGTTTCCCGCGCCGTGACGGTCGGCGTTTTTATAAGTCCGTCCCCGGCGGCAGCCCGAACGATGCGATTCGTTTTTTCCGCTTTTCAGGTATTGTCCCGGCCGCATATCTCCGCTATGGCGGCGGCAAATATCTCCGCCGCCGTCACCAGCTCCGCCACGGGGATGCGCTCGTTTGCCCCGTGCATACGGACGTCCGTCCCCGGCATGACAGCGCCGAAGGCCACGCCGCCGGGCACGTCGTGGACATACGTCCCGCCGCCCATGGAATAGCAGCGGCCTTCCTTGCCGGTATACGTCTCATAGCACCGCAGGAGGGTTCGGATGAAATCGGAGGTTTCCGGCGTATAGTGGGGCGGCACCATCATGCCCGCCGTCTCAAATCCGCAGGCGGCAAGCGCCGCGTCCGCGATGTCCTTGCAGTTTTCCGCCGTGGCGCACAGAGGCACGCGGCAGTCGCACAGGCCGCTTACGCCCTCCGGCGTGATGTCTATCTGCGTAAACGCGCAGGTGAGCGTCCCGGTAGGCGCGTCCTGCTGGGCGATGCCGAGGCTCTGGCCCAGAAAATCCCCGTGGGGCAGGAGCCTGTCGAGCTCGCGCAGGACGCGGGTGGAGGCGCAGTCCGCCAGCGGAAGCTCCGTCAGCACGCGGATAAGCGCCGTGTTGGGGTTTACGCCAAGCGCCGGTAACGCCGCGTGGCAGCCCTTTCCCTCCACGATGAGCCGCGCGCCCGACGGAGGGAGCGCTTCCACCCGGCAGGAAGCGCCGAGCTCCGCGCAAAGGGGCGCGGCTCCCGCCATCAGATGCACCGGCAAAATGCCCGCGATATCGGCGCGCGCCTCCGTCGGGATGACGTTTACCTGCGTGCCGCCGTGAAGAGCCGTCACGCGCGGCAGGGCGTCCTCCGCTGTCCAGCTTTTGCGGAAGCGCAGGCGGTAAAAGCCCTTTTCCCCGTTGCAGACGGGAAACTCCGAATCCGGCGAAAAGGTGTGGGGCGCGGGCGTTTCCTGTTTATAGTAATACGCGATGTCGCTCGAGCCCTGCTCCTCGTCCGTCCCCAGAATAAGACGGCAGCCCCGGCGTAAGGGGAGCCCCAGCTCCCGGACGCACCGCATGGCGTACAGCGCCGCGATCGCGCCGCCCTTGTCGTCGGCCACGCCGCGGCCGTAAATATAACCGTCGTCCCGTATCACCGGCTCGTAAGGGTCGCTGTCCCAGCCGTCGCCCGCTTCCACCACGTCGAGATGGGCCAGAATATCCAGCGCCCGTCCGTCCTTCTCGCCCATATCGGCGGTCATCACCCGGCGGTCATAGTCCCGCACGGAAAAACCGCAGCCCGCGCACAGCGCCATGGCCGCGTCCAGCGCCTTCGCCGGGCCGTCGCCATAGGGCGCGTCCGCTTCCGGCTGCCCCGCCGTGCTGCGGATGCGGCACAGCGCCTTCAGATCCTCCAGCATCTGCGCCGTATGCGCCTCCATCCATCGGATGATATCCTGTTTTACGTCCATAAGCGCCTCCCTGTATGCCCGCGGGCAATCTCTTTTTTTTGCGGTATCCGTAATTGAAAAATAACATCGCTGCTGGTATAATCATTCTATCATATTGGGGTATATTTTTATATTCTGCTCTCACAGGAGAACATCAAAAATGGTTGACATAACATTTGATCGCGGCCGCTGCATCCGCTGCGGGCTTTGTGTGGACATCTGCTCGATGGGGCATCTCCGCATGACGGAGGACGGCCCCGCCGCCACCGGGCGCGGCGCGTGTATGGCGTGCCTGCAGTGCGCGGCCGTCTGCCCCCGGCAGGCCGTCTGCGACGGGGGGAAGCCCGCCGTTGTCCCGGAGCCGGACAGCGCCGTGGAGCGGCTGATCATGTCCCGCCGTTCCGTGCGCCGCTATAAGCCCGAGCCGCCGGACAGGGCGCTTATCGAGTGGGCGCTCCAGCGGGCGGGCTATGCCCCCAGCGGCAAGAACCAGCACGCCAACCGCTGGACGGTGGTGTACGGGCCGGAGCGGGTAAGGGCCGTGCGGGAGCGGGCGCTGGCCCACTGCGAGCAGACGGGGGAAGCCCCGGAGCTTGTGCGCTTTGCCAAAAAAGGGCTCGACCTGCTCACCTGCGGCGCGCCGGCGCTCATTATCGCGTGGTCGCCGGACGATTGCCTCAACCCCACGGTGGACGCGGCCATCGCCATGGAAACGGCGGAGCTTCTTCTCGCAAGCCGCGGCCTTGGCACCTGCTGGGGCGGCTATCTGCGCCAGATAACCGGTCACTGTCCGGCGCTCCGGGATATGCTTGGCATCCCCGACGGCTGCGCCATGCGCGCCTGCCTTATGGCAGGCTATCCCGACGGCGCGGGCTTTGCGAATATCCCGACCCGGCCGCAGCCGGACATATTCTGGGCCTGAGGGAGGGCAAGCGTTATGGTATTGTGTGTTTTCGGCGCGGCGAGCGACGACATCCCGGAAGTTTACATAAAATCCTCTGAGACGCTTGGCGAGAGCCTGGCCGCCCACGGCCACACGCTGCTGTTCGGCGGCGGCGGCAGCGGCGTGATGGGCGCGGTGTCCCGCGGCGTCCGCCGCCGCGGCGGGCATATCATCGGCGTAGCGCCGCGATTTTTCGACCGACCCGGCGTTCTGACGGACTGCGACGAGCTTGTCCTGACCGACACGATGCACGAGCGCAAAGAGCTCATGGAGGAACGCTCGGACAGCTTTATCGCCGCCCCCGGCGGCATCGGCACGCTGGACGAGTTTTTTCAGGTCCTCACCCTGCGCTCCCTTTCGCAGCACAAAAAGCCCGTGGCGCTTTATAACGCGGGCGGCTATTATGACGGGCTCCTCGGCTTTCTGCGCAGGATGGAGGACGAGAGGTTCGTCGGCTCCGCGCTGTGGGAGCTTTTCGGCGTTTTTACCGAGCCGGAAGCGCTTCTTGCGTATATAGAGCGCGGCGGGGCATGAGCCGGGCGCAAGCGCCAAACGCCCCGTTCAGTCTGCAAACAAGCTCCCATGGATCCCTGAAAAAGGGCGCATGGGGTTTGCCTGTATGGGGAAAGGGGATGCGATCCGACGCTGTCAGCGCGCCTATCTGCGGGCTGTGAAAAACCGGCTGATGTCAGCCGGTTTTTTCATGCCGCCGTCAGCCTGCGGCCTCCGAGCCGCTGACCTGATTCGGGTCGGTGACAGTTACGTCGTCGTCCGCAGGGGGCGGCTCTGTGGGCGTTGGCGTGGGCGACGGCGTGGGTGACGGCGTCGCCGTAGGCGTCGGGGAGGGCGTGGCGGACGCCTGGAACACCACATAAATGGTGTGATCCGTCGTGACGTTCGAGAAGGTATACGCCGCGCCGATGCTGACGGCTTCGCCGTCCACAAGCACCTGACCTGTCTCATAGCCGCTGTCCGGCGTGATGGTAAAGCTGGCGCTGGCCCCGTCCTCCACCGTCACGACGCCGGAGGGACTGACGCTGCCGCCGGAGCCGTATGTGACGGTGATCCTGTGCGCCGTCACCGGCGCATCGGTGGGCGTCGGGGAGGGCGTGGCCGCCGGTTGGGGCGTAGCCGAGGTCGTGTCCGTTTCAAAAGCCTGCGTAAGGATCCCGGAAGGCGTCGCCGCGGCATCCGCGTCGTCCTCGTCATCGGAGCCGCCGGAAAACAGCGCGGCAAGAAGCCCGATGATGACGGCGGCGGCTACGAGCACGGCGATAAGCCACTTGACTCCTTCGCCCATGCCGCGCCGCGGCGGATCGGAGCGCTGTTCGCGGCTGTCCCGCTCGTCGTAGTCCTCGCTCCCCGGCGGCGTAACATACACGCGCTTGCGCGGCTCCGCCGCCACCACCTTTGGCCGCTCCGGGGCGGCGTAACGCGGGTCGCTGGGATCAAAGCGGCCTGCCGGTCTCTCCGGCGTGTTCTCGGCCGGCTGCCGCTGCCATGACGGCTCATCACGGTCGAGCTCCTCCGAGCCGGGCGCCTCGTGGCGGCCATGCTCCCCATCGGAGGCGCGGCGGGGCGGGATATAATCCGGCGCGAACTGGTCAAAGGCGTCTTCGCGGAGAAGGTCTTCCCCGTCCAGCGCATCCGTTACCCGCTCGTCGAGATCGTCATCGTCCAGAAATGCGTCGAAGTCGAAGGGCTTCCTGTCCCGCTGCGGACCCGAAGCTTTTTCCCTGTCTTTATCAAAATCCATTTTATGCCTACCTTTCCCGCCGCGAATGTGATACCATAGGCGTGGGAGTTGATGATATGATGAATAAGACCGCTCTTGTCACCGGCGCGTCCGGCGGTATCGGCGCGGCGGCGGCCCGCCGCCTTGCCGCGGACGGCTGGGACGTGGCGATACATTACAACAGCGGCGAAGCCGAAGCGCAGGCTCTTGCCGCGCAGCTCCGCGCCCGGACAGTCCACGCGGACGTGACCGACCCCGCGCAGGTGGCGGAGATGTTCCGAAAAATCGGCCCCGTAGGGCTTCTTGTATGCTGCGCCGGGGTCTCCGAATACGGGCTTTTCACCGACACGACGGAAGAGGCGTGGCGGCGGGTGATGGCGGTCAATGCCGACGGAGCCTACCGCTGCTGCCGCGAGGCCATCCCGGACATGGTGCGCCGCAAGGCCGGGAGCATCATCCTCGTGTCCTCCGTATGGGGCGTCTGCGGCGCGTCCTGCGAGGCGGCGTATTCCGCCTCCAAAGCAGCGCTCATCGGGCTTGCAAAGGCTCTTGCGAAAGAGCTCGGCCCGTCCGGCATACGGGTAAACTGCGTCGCGCCCGGGGTCATCGACACCCATATGCTGGATCGCTTCGACGCCTCGGACAGGGCGGCTCTCATAGACGGCACGCCCCTGTGCCGTCTGGGGACGCCGGAGGACGTCGCGGAGCTCATCGCCTTTCTCGCGTCGGAAAAGGCGGGCTTCATCACCGGGCAGACCGTCGGCGTGGACGGCGGCTTCGGCCTGTAAATCGTATA
>CAZEXC010000036.1:0-13910 GCA_964516625.1 uncultured Oscillospiraceae bacterium
GCATCGAGGGGATGAAGGAGCACGCCGCGGAGATCGGGCTTCTCGGCACGGAACCGGCGTAAATACGCCCGGCTTTTCGTCGTTTCAAGCACGAAGCATTGTTTACTTTGTTCAGCGAGTGATAAAATGTCGCTATCGAACACAGCAGTATGTTTAGACGCAGTCGGCTATGAACCAGGGTATTTCCTCACTTACGAACTAAAAATGAAAGAAGGGGCAAGTTATGAAACTGGAAAGACGAACTCGATCTACGGTAAACATGTTTCGATTGGAAAAAAGAATGAAATCAGTCAAGCCATTCATCTCTGCTATCTTGCTCATAATATGCTTCATCCTGCTGACGGGATGCGCCCGAAAAGACGCAGCACCGTACACAGTGGAATCAGTCAGCCTTCCGACTGAGGATGCCGTCTTCCGCTTTGTATCCTCAGAGAATGCAGCTTACTTCATGACAGCTTCGGATATTTCTGCGTCGATGAATGTGTATAGATATGATTACTCCAGCGGAGAAACAGTACTCGTTACTACCATTCCACAGTCTTCAACAGAATTAGAAGATGGGGCGACCCATACTGTTTCGCTTGGGCCTTGCGGGGTTTCTGGGGATGATCGATTTTGCTGCTGCGTTAACGACCTGACTATGTATGAAGATAGCTTCAGTGTAAACCAGGTGTCCCTGCTCTTATTCTCTGAAGACGCAAAATCATATACCGAGGTTGATGCTACTTCAATCACAAAAAATGCGGCAGAAATCATCAGCGGGGTCGTGCCGCTTTCAGATGGAAGCGTTTTAATATACACCTCAAAAGCCGTATGGCGTACTGACCATGATGGTACACTGCATCAGTTGGGCGAGGCTGAATCCGGTAGTATTAGGGATCTATACTGTGAAGATGGAGACAATGTTTATGGTATATGGTCCAAAACCTCAAGCGAAGAAGTCATATTTGAGCTGGATACTGAAAACGGAGAGTTTGCTGAACTTGGTGATCTGGACAATTCAAATACATATGAAATTGCCGGGCGTAATGGGCAAATCGTCTTTCTGAGAAGTGACAGTGGGCTATATTCATACGACCTTTCTACGGGTGAATACTCAAGACTTATCGATTGGATAGAATATGGTATTGCTCCTCGATCCTTGGGTGATGTTACATATATCAATGAACTGGGCGTATTATCCTTAGTATACGACCAAAATTACACGGAGGCCGAGGTCCTTCTGTTGGCTGAGGATACGTCTGGGACCACTTTGGACAATAAAGATCAAATCGTCCTGGCGGGCGTGTATATTCCAGATGATGTGATTCGTTCTGTATCAGCTTTTAACAAAGCGAATTCGGGCACGAATATCGTGTGCCAGGATTACTCATCCTATGATAATGAAAGCAACGGATATACTGGCGGCATCACACGCCTGAAATTGGACATCATGTCCGGAAATACACCGGATTTGATTGTTTTGGAAGGCCTTTCTGTAGAGGATTATGCGGAGAAAGGCGTGCTATCCGAATTAACCTCGCTTATGAATGAGGATAATGATTTCTTAAATAACTGTTACCAAAACAACGTGCTTGATTCTCTGCGCATAAACGGAAAGCTATATAGTATTTCTCCTGGATATGAAATTAGAACACTCGTTGGAAAAACTTCTTTGGTTGGTCAAGAAAATTCGTGGTCGATGGAGCAGCTGCAGCAGCTCGTTTCCGAGCACCCGGAAGCGCAGTTGATGGAGGGGCTGATTAGAACGGATCTCCTTAGAAGGGCGCTTTCGATGTGCTTGGGTGACTATGTTGATTTTGATGCAGGGACCTGTGATTTTCAAACCTCTGATTTTGCTGACATTTTGGAAATGATCAAGCCATTTTCTGACGAGGCGGCATATTTTGGCGCGGAACCGGATGACTATTATAACGAAAAAGTCCTTCTGGAGGAGCTCCATGTAAACTCCTATAGCTCTGTTCTCCTTCCTCTAAGCGAGTTCGGGGATGATATTTCAATCGTTGGCTTCCCTTGCCGCACGGGGACGGGAGCGTTTATCTATCCTACGGTTGAGATTGGAATATCAGCAGATACGGAGTATTCGGACGAATGCTGGCAGTTCCTGCAATATCTGCTGTCTGAGGATGTTCAGAAAACGCTGACAAATGTGCTGCCGCTTCGTAAGGATGTCCTGCTTCAGCGAAAGACAGTTGAGGCGGAGAAGGGTGTTATACCATATACTTTGCTCGAAGAAATCGATTATCTAGTTGAATCAACAGATACATTATATCGGAATTATTCGGATTGTTCTGAGATACTAGACATCATTTGCGAAGAGGCCGGCGCGTATTTTACCGATGATGAACCGCTGGAATCTGTAGTCCCCAAGATCCAAAGCCGTGTGAGCATCTATATGGCGGAGAAGTATTGATGCCGAATCTTATAACTTGTGTTCCGGGTTATATCGAGCATCTAACAAGGTAAGCTTTGCAGACAATAATTTAACGCCGACAGTGATGATATATTGGAGTCTGTTCGGTTGCCTTTTGCCTTTAGGCGCCAAGGGATAATTGGCAAATGGAATAGAAATATAAACAAATCAAAGAAAAGCAATAATCCGAATCCGTCTCCGGTCGGAAACGGGTTCGGATTATACTGGTTTGGTACCGGTGGCGGGGGTCGAACCCGCACGTCCGCAATGGACAAGGGATTTTAAGTCCCCTGTGTCTGCCTATTCCACCACACCGGCATGTCCTGTATTAGATTACACCTTGCGGAAAAAGAAGTCAACCGCTTCCCTCCCCCGTCGTCAGAAAAATGATTTATTTGCAAAGCCGGGGCGCAAGGCGTATAATAACTCTATATTTAATTATAACACAAGGGTAAAGATACGAGGCATGGAATATAACGATGAAGCATGATACGGCTTGGAAGCTCCCCGACGCGCCTGTCATCCCGGAGGCGCTGGTGCGGGCGGGCTGCACGCCTCTGCTGGCAGCCGTTCTGGCTGTCAGAGGCATCACCACGGCTGAAGCCGCCGCCGCGTTTCTCAGCGCCGGAAACGGCACGGCGGAGGATCCGTTTCTCCTGACCGATATGCAGAAGGCCGTGGACAGGATACGGCGCGCCTGCCGGGATCGGGAGCATGTGGCGGTATTCGGCGATTACGACGTGGACGGCATAACATCCGGCAGCCTTTTGACGGACTATCTGCGCTCTCTGGGTCTGGAAACGGAGCTGTATATCCCCAACCGCCTGAACGAGGGCTACGGCGTGAACGCCGCCGCGCTCGAGGCGCTGCACGAAAAGGGCGTGTCCCTTGTCATAACGGTAGACTGCGGCATCACCGCCGTTGAGGAGACAGATCTTGCCGCCTCTCTCGGCATGGATGTCGTCATCACCGACCACCACGAATGCCCGGCGGTACTGCCCCGCGCCGCGGCGGTCGTGGATCCGAAGCGGCCGGACAGCCCCGACGCCGGACGGGATCTGGCCGGCGTGGGCGTGGCCTTCAAGCTTGTATGCGCCCTGTGCGGGGACTCCGCCGCCGCGCTCGCCCGCTACGCCGATCTCGCGGCGGTAGGCACCGTTGCGGACGTCATGCCCCTGACCGGGGAAAACCGGCTCCTTGTAAAGGCCGGGCTCGAAAAGCTCCGCCGCGATCCAAGGCCGGGCCTTGCCGCGCTGATGGAAGAAGCGGGCGTCCAGCCCCGGCGTCTGAACGCTTCTACCGTGGGCTTCACGCTGGCGCCCCGCATAAACGCCGCCGGGCGGCTCGGCTCTGTACAGTGCGCCGCCAGCCTCATGCTGGAAAGCGACCGCTCCCGCGCCCGGGAGCTCGCCGCCGCGCTGTGCCGCATGAACCGGGAACGTCAGGAGCTGGAAGCGGGCATATGGGACGAGGCCGAAGGGCTTTTGGCGGGGCAGGCTCCCGCAGGGCCCATCGTCCTGGCCCGCGAGGGCTGGCATCAGGGCGTCATCGGCATCGTCGCTTCCCGTCTGGCGGACGCGCACCATGTCCCGGTCGTGATGATATCCCTCGACGGCGACGCCGGCAAAGGCTCCTGCCGGAGCTACGGCGACTTCAACCTTTTTGACGCGCTCTCCGCCTGTCAGGAGTATCTTGACGGCTTCGGCGGCCACGCGCTGGCCGCGGGTCTCAATATTTCCCGCGAAAAGCTCGACGGCTTCCGCTCGGCGTTCGGCGCCTATTACGCCGAGCACGTCCCCAATCAGCCGGAAGGGCTGCGCCCTGACGTGCTCATTGATTCCGGCGCGCTCCTCTCCCTTGAATGCGTGGGTTCCCTTGACGCTCTGGAGCCCTGCGGAAGCGGGAACCCCAGACCCGTGTTCTGCATGGCCGACGCGCGGCTCGTCTCCGTGACCGCCATCGGCGGCGGCAAGCACACCTCCCTGCGGCTCGAGAAATTCGGCCAAATCTTTGAATGCGTATGGTTTTCCCAGCGGGCCGGTGAGATCGGCCTTGCTCCGGGCGATCAGGTCGACGCCGTGTTTTCCCCGCAGATAAGCGATTTCCGGGGACGGAGAAGCGTCCAGCTCCACATACAGGCTCTCCGCCGGACAGATACGCCGGAGCTTTGCCGACGGCTCCTCAGCGGCGAGGACGTGATGCAGCCGCTCTCCCTCGACCGCCGCGAGCTCGCGTACATATGGCGTTCGCTTGAGAAGCTCTGCCCCGCGACGGTGACGCTGGAAAGTCTCCATCGGATAGCCCCGCAGCTTTATTCGGCCAAGACCGCCATCGGTATCCGGGTTCTGTCGGAGCTGTCTCTGGCCCGGTATGAGCTGTCTCCCGGCAAGATCAGCGTCTCGCTGGCGTCCTACGAGGGCAAGGCCGACCTTATGCAGTCCGCCGCCTGGCGGAAATATCACAGGTAAAGGAGCCGCCGCTATGGAAGCATTCTCTCCTGACGAAGCCTTTGAAAAATTTATCGCTGTTGTTCTGGAAAATTCTCCCCACGCGGACACGGGGCGCATCCGCGAGGCTTTCGACTTCGCCGTCGCCGCCCATGACGGGCAAAAGCGCAAGGACGGCTCGCCGTATGTTACCCACACCATCGCCGCGGCCACCATCGCCGCGGAAATGGGCCTTGACGACGACGCCGTCATCGCGGCGCTCCTGCATGACGTGCTGGAGGACACCAGCGTCACCGACGAGGAGCTCACCCAGCGCTTTGGCGGGGACGTCACCGAGCTCGTCGAGGGCGTCACAAAGCTGACGCGGGTGCAGTACAGCACCGTAGAAGAGACCCAGATGGAAAACCTCCGCAAAATGCTTCTGGCCATGGCCAAGGACATCCGCGTCATCCTCATAAAGCTTGCCGACCGTCTTCACAATATGCGGACCATGGAGTTCCAAACGCCGGAAAAGCAGCTTTCCAAGTCCCGCGAGACGATGGATATCTACGCTCCCATCGCCCATCGTCTGGGCGTGGAAAACGTAAAAGACGAGCTGGAGGATCTCTCTCTCCTGTACCTCGACCCGGTCGGCTATCAGGAGATAACGAGCATCCTCGACAAGCGCCGCGCCATCATGGAGCAGTTTCTCGTCGACATGGAAAAGCGCATCGAGCAGCGCATGGCCGACGAGGGGATACACTGCAAGGTCTATGGGCGGCTCAAGCACCTGTACAGCATCTACCGCAAGATGTACAGCCAGCAGCTCGGCATGGAGGAAATATTCGACCTGTGCGCCTTCCGCGTCATCGTGGACGAGGTGGCCGACTGCTACAATGTCCTCGGCATCATCCACGAGATGTTCCGTCCCGTGCCGGGCCGATTCAAGGACTATATCTCCACGCCGAAGCCCAACGGTTACCAGAGCCTCCACACTACTGTCATCGGCGCGGAGGGCATCCCCTTTGAGGTACAGATACGCACCTGGAAGATGCACATGACCGCCGAGTACGGCGTGGCCGCCCACTGGAAATATAAATCCGGCGCCGCCGGATACAAGACCGGCGACGAGGAAAAATTCGCGTGGATACGCCGTCTGCTTGAAAAGCAGCAGGATTCCGACGCGCAGGACTTTTATCACGACCTGAAGGTCGATATGTTCGACGACGAGGTATTCGTCTTTACGCCCAAGGGCGACGTAAAAAGCCTGCCCGCCGGAGCCACGCCCATCGACTTTGCCTACGCTATCCATTCCGCCGTGGGCAACCGCATGACCGGCGCGAAGGTAAACGGCCGCATCGTACCCATATCCTACCCCCTGCAAAACGGCGATATCGTTGACATCATCACCTCCAACGGCTCCACAGGCCCCAGCAGGGACTGGCTTTCCATCGCCAAGTCCGGCGAAGCCCGCTCCAAAATAAAACAGTGGTTCAAAAAAGAGCGCCGCGAGGAGAACATCCAGCAGGGCCGCAGTATGTTCGAGGCCGAAGCGAAGCGTCAGGGTCTCGCCATGGTAGACCTGACAGACCCGGATATCCTTCCGAACATCCTGAAGCGCATGGCTGTGCAGACCCTCGACGACGTGTTCGCCTCCATCGGCTACGGCGGCATGACCGCCGCCCACGCCGTGGGCCGCATCCGAGATGAGGTGCTCCGCACCCGCGCCCCGGCAAAAAAATCCGAGCTGGAAAAAATGCAGGAGCGCGCCGACCGCCGCCAGAGTCAGCCCGCCCCCGAAAAGTCCGTTCAGGGCGTTCTCGTGGAGGGGCTGGATAACTGCCTTATCAAATTTTCCCGCTGCTGCACGCCGGTACCCGGCGACCCCATCGTCGGCTTCATCACCCGCGGCCTCGGCGTTTCCATCCACCGCCGGGACTGCGTAAACTATACGCGGGACAAGGACACCGGGCGCTGGATAGATGTTTCCTGGGCCACGCAGACAGGCGAAATGTATACCGCCGACCTCCACATCGTCACCGACGAACGGAGCGGCGTGGTCATGGACATCGCCACCATCCTGAACTCCTTAAACGCCAAGGTTCGCGGCCTGTCCGCCCGGGACACCGGCAAGGGCACCACCACCGCCACCGTGACCCTGGACGTAAAAAACAGCGAGGAGCTGCAAAACATCATAAACAAGCTCCAGTCCATACGCGGCCTCCGGGAGATAAGCCGGAGCGGCACATAAAGGAGGCGCGCCGTGAGAGCTGTCGTGACCCGCGTAAAAAACGCATCCGTGGAAATTAACGGGGAGATATGCGGCCGGATAGGATCCGGCTTTCTCGTCCTGCTGGGCGTCCATGTAAGCGACACCATGGCGCAGGCGGAGAAAATCGCCGACAAGATATGCGGCCTGCGCGTTTTTGAGGATGAGGCCGGAAAGATGAACCTGAACCCCGTTTCCGCGGACGCGGCAAATCTTCTCATCATCAGCCAGTTCACCCTTTTCGCCGACTGCCGCAGCCGCCGGCCCGGCTTTACCGGGGCCGCCCGGCCGGAGACAGCCGTGCCGCTGTACGAGGCGGTCATAAGCCTGTGCCGCGAGCGCGGCTTCCACGTGGAAACCGGCGTTTTCGGCGCGGACATGCAGGTCCGCAGCCAGAACGACGGCCCCGTTACCATACTTCTTGACACAAAGGAGCTGTAAATATGCTTATCAAATGCCTGACCGTCGGCCAGATCGAGGCCAACTGCTATGTCGTCGCCGACGAGAAAACGCTGGAGTGCGCCGTCATCGACCCGGGCGACGAATCGAACACCATCATGGACTATATCGAGCGCCAGCGTTTCAAGGTCAAATACATCTTTCTGACCCACGGCCACTTCGACCACACCATGGCCGTCGGCGCCGTGCGCGAGGAAACCGGCGCCACCGTCTGCATGAACAGGCTCGACGCCGGGGCCGTCATCGAAAACGCCCCCTTCCGCTTCAATCCCCCGGAGGACACCGTCTGGTACAAGGAAGGCGACCGCTTCCATGTGGGGGAGCTCACCTTCGAGGTGCTGGAAACGCCGGGCCACACGCCGGGCGGCGTGTGCCTTCTGTGCGGCGAGGCGCTGTTTACCGGCGATACGCTTTTCCGCGACTCCTGCGGCCGCACGGATCTCGACGGCGGCGATATGCCCGCGCTCATGAAAAGCCTCAAGCGCCTGGCGGAGCTGCCCGGGGATTACGAGGTCTACCCCGGCCATATGGACAGCACCACCCTGTCCCGGGAGCGGATGTACAACTATTACCTCAAATACGCCTGCGAGATGTGATGCCAAAACGATCGGGCGCGCTGCGGTCATTCCCCGCGGCGCGCCCGGTTCCTTTTGCATTTTATTCCGTCGGTTTTTCCTCCGGCTCTTCCTCTTTTTTCCTGCTCTGCTCCCGCCTTGCCTTCTGGAAAAGGGACTGCATCGTCTGATCCACATCGGCAAGGACCTCGGAGCAGCGGGCCAGCTCCCGCTGATCCTCCTCCGAAAACTGGTGCGTGGATTTATAGCGCAGCTCGTGCTCCAGACTCGCCCACATATCCATGGCGATGGTGCGAAGCTGTATCTCCACCGGCAGCTCCATCCGTCCCTCCGAGATAACGAACGGCACGCTGACGATCAGGTGCAGGCTCCGATAGCCGTTTGGCTTCGGCGATTTTATGTAGTCGCTCTCCCGGATGAGCTGGAAGCCGTTGCTGCCGACAAGAAGCCCCCGAAGATAATAGATATCGTCCACATAATTGCAGATGACCCGTATCCCGGCGATGTCCTGTATCTTATAGACGTTGTCTATCTTGACCTCCAGCCCCTTGCGCTTCATCTTTTCCACCAGACTGTCCAGCGCCTTTACCCGGCACTCCATGTGGTGGATGGGCGAATGGTCATAAATGGAAGCAAACTCGCGGTCAAGAATATCCAGCCGCGTGGACGCCTCCTGCATGGCGCTTCTGTATATGTGATGTATCTGGACGAAGGTTCGGAGAAAATCCTCTTTGCCGCCGTCCTTCTCCCCCTCGCCGGAAACGTCCCGCAGGAGGGGCTTCGTCGTCTTTTCCAATATCATAAGGAGTAAGGCCCCCGATTTTCTGATTCCAAGAAAGATTGTACCGCAATGCCAACGCGCAAGGATAAACGAACCGGCAACTTTTTTTGAACTTTTTGTGAACCGGCGCACGAAAAACCGGCGGCTGCCCCGCCGTTTTCACTCCTCCTCCGCCAGAGACATGAGGTACTGTCCGTAATCCGTCATGGCCAGCTCCCGTCCCAGCGCAAAAAGCTTTTCCGTGTCTATCCAGCCCTGCCGCCAGGCGATCTCCTCCAGACACGCGATATAAAACCCCTGCCGTTCCTGAACGGTCTGCACGAACTGGGAGGCGCTGAGCATCCCCTCCGGCGAGCCGGTGTCGAGCCACGCCATGCCCCGGCCGAGGAGGACGACCTTTAACCGGCCCGCGGCAAGATAGGCGTTGTTCACGGCGGTGATCTCCAGCTCCCCGCGGGCGGAAGGCTTTATCCCTTTGGCGATGCGGGATACCTCGCCGTCGTAAAAATACAGGCCCGGCACGGCGTATTTGCTCCGCGGCTTTTGGGGCTTTTCCTCGATGGACACGACGTTTTTGTCCCTGTCAAATTCCACCACGCCGAAAGCCGACGGATCCTTAACGGGATAGCCGAAAATGATTGCGCCGCTCCGAAGCGCCGCGCCGCGCGCAAGATAGGACGACAGCGCCTGGCCGTAAAACACGTTGTCGCCCAGAATGAGGCACACCGTATCGCCGGCGATGAAGCTCTCCCCCAGAATAAACGCCTCCGCAAGGCCGCGCGGCTTGTCCTGCACGGCGTAGCATATCTCCATGCCCAGACGGCTGCCGTCGCCGAAAAGCTCCTCGTACCGGCCTGTGTCCTCCGGCGTGGAGATGACCAGCACCTGACGTATGCCCGCCAGCATGAGAACGCTCATGGGATAGTAGACCATCGGCTTGTCGTAAATGGGAAGAAGCTGCTTTGACGCCGCCCTCGTCATGGGATACAGGCGCGTGCCCTTCCCCCCGGCCAGAATAATACCCTTCATATCGATTCTCTCTTTTTATGTGTTTTTCAGATAGCGATCCTTCCGCGTCAGGTAGTTGGCGGCGTTTTCCATGTTGCTTCCCGGCGCAAGGGTGCGGATGACCTTCGCCGGGACGCCCATGACGAGGCTGTTCGGCGGAATGACCGTGCCTTTTGTGACCACCGCGCCCGCGCCCACGATAGAGCCCTCGCCGATGACGGCGTTGTCGAGCACCACCGCGCCCATACCGACGAGCGCGCCGTTTTCCAGCGTCGCGCCGTGAACCACGGCGTTATGGCCGATGCTCACATCGTCGCCTATCGTGACGGGGTTTCCCAGATCGTTGTGGATGGTCGCGTTGTCCTGAATGTTTGTCCGGCTCCCGATGGCGATGGGCTCAAAATCCGCCCGGATGGACGCGCCGAACCACACGGAGCAGTCGTCCCCCATCGTGACGTTCCCTATCACCGCGGCATTTTCCGCCACGAAGCACCGCTCGCCCAGCTTTGGGCCCTGTCCCTCATAATCCAGCAGCATAAAACGCACTTCCTGTCTTTTCATGCAAAGTGAAATGTAGTAAAATAGCAAAAACAGTATAGAAAATTTTCGGGAGCCTGTCAACCGGGTGCGCCCGGTATGGATCGGCAATTTGTTGAAACAGGAGTTTTTGTCTCATGGAAAAAACAGCGAAAAAGAAAAATCCCATTCGGGTACTGCTCATCGTGCTGGCGTGTGTCGCGGGCTTTGTCGCCCTTGTGCTGCTGGCCGCGCGGATATACTTCCGCGCCCCCGTACACGCTTATTACAGGCAGTCGGAAAAGGCGTTTGTCATCCCCGGCCTGTCCGACGGCTTTATCGCGCAGGGCATTTCCTACGATGACCGAACGGACTGCTTTTTTGTCACCGGGTACATGAAGGACGGCGGGGCTTCCCCCATCTATATCGTGGACAAGTCCAGCGGCGATCTTATAAAGACCGTCTGGCAGAGCGACGGCGGCGAACCCTTCGCAGGCCACTGCGGCGGCCTGTCCGTTTCCGGCGATTACATTTACGTCGCCGGAGGCGCGGATGCCTGCCTTTATGTTTATTCCTACGAGGATGTCATAAACGCGGCGGACGGCGAGAGCGTTTCCCGCCTCGGCGCTTTCAGCACCGCCGTGTCGGAGGACGACTATATCGGCGCCGCCTTTACCACCGTGGCGGACGGCTGCCTCATCGTGGGCGAGTTTTACCGGGAGGAAAATTACCCCACGCCGGAAAGCCACAAGCTTGTCACGGCGGCAGGGGACTATAATCAGGCTCTCGCGGTCGCCTTCCCCTTTTCCGACGAGGGCCGATTCGGTCTGGAGACAGAACCGGCGTACGCTTACTCAATCACCGGCCTTGTGCAGGGCATGGCCTTTCAGGACGGGAGGATATACCTCTCCACCTCTTACGCGGCGGCGTTTTCCCATGTCTATTCATACGACCCCGCCGCCGCCCAGACGGGAACCGCCGCAATCCTCGGCACGGAGATCCCGCTGCTCGTGCTCGACTCCGCCTGCCTGACGGACGACATGAAGATTCCTCCCATGTCCGAGGAGATAGAATTTGTGGACGGCCGGGTATATACCATGTGCGAATCGGCCTCCAACAAGTACGTATTCGGGAAGCTGACCTCCGCCCGCTGGTGCTACGCTACGGAGATAAACGGCGTCCCTTACCAGAATCGGTAAGGGACGCCAATAAATTCTCGGCTCGGATTATTCCGCCGCCACTTCCTGCGCGTACATCTGCTTTTGAAGCTCGAGGTTCGCAAAGCGCTCCTGCGCGGTTTTTTCCGCCTGCGTGAACAGCGCCTCCGCCCGCTCGGGGAAGCTGATGGTCAGCGCGGAATAGCGCGCCTCGTTCATAATGAAGTCCCGGTAAGAGCCGGTGGGCGCTTTGGAATCCAGCGTGAACGGGTTCTTGCCCTCCGCCGCCAGCGCGGGGTTGTAGCGGAACAGGTTCCAGTAGCCGCAGTCAACGGCCTTTTTCATCTCGCTCTGGCAGTTTGTCATGCCGCCCTTGATGCTGTGCATCTCGCAGGGGGCGTAGCCGATGATGAGGGACGGGCCGGGATAGGCCTCCGCCTCGGCAATGGCTTTTATCGCCTGCGCGGGATCGGCGCCCATGGCGATCTGCGCCACATAGACATAGCCGTAGGTCATGGCGATCTGTGCAAGGCTCTTTTTGGCAAGGGCCTTGCCCGCGGCGGCAAACTGCGCCACCTGACCGATCTGGCTGGCTTTCGACGCCTGACCGCCGGTGTTGGAATAGACCTCCGTATCGAAGACCATGACGTTTACGTCCTCTCCCTGAGCCAGCACATGGTCAAGGCCGCCGAAGCCGATATCATAGGCCCAGCCGTCGCCGCCGAATATCCAGATGGATTTCTTCGACAGATACTGCCTGTTTTTCAGGATCTCCCGGCAATGCTCGCCGCCGCAGCCCTGAGACTCCACCGCCGCAACGAGCCTGCGCGTTGCCGCGTCGTTTGCCGCGCCGTCGTTATAGGTGGCGAGGTATTCTTTGGCGGCCTCGCGGACAGCGTCCACCTTGCCGTTTTCGGCGACATGCTCGATGACGCCCTTCATGCGGTCGCGGATGGCCTTCTGGCCGAGGTAGATGCCGAAGCCATGCTCGGCGTTGTCCTCGAACAGGGAGTTCGCCCAGGCCGGGCCGCGGCCTTCTTTGTTGACGGTATAGGGGCTGGTGGCCGCCGGGCCGCCCCAGATGGACGAGCAGCCGGTGGCGTTGGATATGTACATACGGTCGCCGCAGACCTGTGTGACGAGCCGGGCATAGCTTGTCTCGGCGCAGCCGGCGCAGGAGCCGGAAAATTCAAGCAGCGGCTGGTGGAACTGGCTGCCCTTGACGGTCAGGTCGAAAAGCTCGCCCTTGGGGGCCACATTCGTGACCATGTAGTCCCAAACGGACTCCTGAGGCTGCTCTTCCTCCCGGGGCACCATGGCGATGGCCCCGGCGGGGCATGTGCCGACGCATACGCCGCAGCCCATGCAGTCCAGCGGACTTACGGCCATGGCAAACTTGTAAACGCCCTTGCCCTTGCCGGCCTTCCAGTCGGCAATTTTGGCGGCCTCGGGCGCTTTTGCCGCCTCCTCCTCCGTAAGAGCGAAGGGGCGGATGGTGGCGTGGGGGCACACATAAGCGCAGCGGTTGCACTGGATGCACTTGCCCGCGTCCCAACGGGGCACGGTGACGGCCACGCCGCGCTTTTCATGGGCGGACGCGCCAAGCTGGAACGTGCCGTCCGCATGGTCGAGAAACGCGGAGACAGGCAGGCTGTCGCCGTCCATCCTGTCCACAGGGGTCAGGATATTCTTTACCATCTTCATGACCGCCGGCCGGTCGGCATGCACCTCCGGGTCGGGCGTGTCGGGGCAGTCGGCCCATGCCGCCGGCACGTCGATCTTCACAAAAGCGTTGGCGCCAAGGTCGATGGCCTTGTGGTTCATGTCCACGATGTCCTGCCCTTTCTTGCGGTAGCTGTTCGTGGCGGCCTCCTTCATATGCCGGACGGCCTCCTCGGCGGGCATGACCTTCGCCAGCGTGAAAAACGCCGACTGGAGGATGGTGTTCGTCCGCTTTCCCATGCCGATCTCGATGGCGAGATCTATGGCGTTTATGGTGTAAAGCTGGATATCGTTGCGCGCGATATAGCGCTTGGCCGCGCCGTCAAGATGCTTTTCGAGCTCCTCCGGCTTCCACTGGCAGTTTATGAGGAACACGCCGCCGGGCTTTACGTCCTGCACCATTTTGAAGCCCTTGTCCACATAGGACGGGTTGTGGCACGCCACAAAGTCCGCCTTGGAAATATAATACGGGCTCTTGATGGGCTTGTCGCCAAAGCGCAGGTGGCTGATGGTGACGCCGCCGGTCTTCTTGGAGTCGTACTGGAAGTACGCCTGGACGAATTTATCGGTGTAGTCGCCGATAA
>CAZEXC010000037.1:0-13867 GCA_964516625.1 uncultured Oscillospiraceae bacterium
AGCCCTGCAAGGGCATCATCGTCCGCGGCGCGAAGATCTGCAACTCCAACGCTCCGTATGTGGACGAGATCATCGTGAACCCCACCAAGTTCATGAATCAGGAGGACTCCGACTACGCCGTGGCGTTTGCCCTGCCCGCCGACTGGCCCAACATCAAGCTCATGGCTCTGCCCGGCCTGCACCACAAGCGCAAGCACATCGACGCCCCCTGGGCGCACATCGGCGACGTGGAATCCCTGACCATATTTGACGACGTGTTCGTGCCCTATGAGCGCGTGTTCATGTGCGGCCGGGACAACGAGGGCGTGTGCCGCTACGCCGGTTATCTGGCCCTTATGTTCGCCCACTATCACCGCCACTCCTACACCGGCTGCAAGACCGCCGTTTCCGAGGTCATTGCCTCTCAGGCCGCCCTTGTCGCGGACGTGAACGACATCGCGAAGGAATCCCATGTCCGCCAGAAGCTGTGCGACATCATCCAGACGGCGGAGCTCGTGTTCGCCGCGGGCCAGCAGTCCGCCTACCGTGCGGTGCAGTTCCCCTCCGGCCAGTGGGTGCCCGACGAGATACTCACGAACGCCGGCCGCCGTCTTGCCGGTCACAACATCTATCACGAATACGAAATACTCGCCGACCTGTGCGGCGGCGTGTGCGCGTCCCTGCCCACGGAGGAGAACTTCTTCATGGAGGAGGACAACGTCGGCGAGCTGTGCAACAAGTACATCGTCCGCAACCCGGCCTACTCCGCGGAGGATACCCACCGCGTCATGCGCATGATGGAGGATAAGCTCTGCGACGCCTTTGAAGGCGCTCAGGCCGTGGCCGGCGTCCACGGCGGCGGCTCCCCGCTGATGGAGGAGATAACCCTCATGAGCCGGTACGATCTGGAGGAGCTGAAGAAGATCGCCAAGTATCTGGCGGGACTGCCCGGCTACGAGGAATGCCCGCGCTACGAGCGCGCCACCGCCACGCCCCGCGCCATGCTCGAGAGGTTCGACGCGGCCAAGGCGGCCAAGAAGTGATTCCAGAAAAGTAAGAAAACGGAAGGCGGGGAAAATTTTTCCCCGCCCGCTCCCGTGCCCGGGCCCCGAAGGGCCTCTGGCGGCTGGAAGCGGGAAGGCCGTTCCTGCCCCGGCTCGCCGCAAATTTACGTAAAGGAGATTTTTTCATGGCACACATGAACCGCAAAATGGGCATCCCGTCCTTTGACCTGACCGGCAAGACCGCCATCATCACCGGCGGGACGCAGGGCTTGGGCTTCGGCATGGCCTGCGCTCTGGCCGCTTACGGCTGCAACGTGGTCATTACCGCCCGCACCCCCGCGAAGGTGCAGGACGCCGCCGACGACCTCAACGAAAATTACTGCAAGGGCGGCCGCGCACTGGGCATCCCCGCCGACTCCTCCCAGATGGAGCAGGTGCAGATGGTCATCGACAGGACCGTCGAGGAATTCGGCGAGCTGAACATCCTCATCAATAACGCCGGGGTCTCCGGCCCTACCGCTCTCATCGTGGAGACCCGCGAGGGCCGTCCCGAATATAAGGTGTCCGATTTTGAGAAGGTCATCGCCACGAACCTGACCGGCACGTTCATGTACTGCCAGGCCGCCGCCCGCCAGATGATAAAGCAGAACGCCACCAACGGCAAAAAGGGCGGGCGCATCATCATCACCGCCTCTGTCGGCGGTCTCATCGGCGGCAAGGGCGTCGTGGGCTACGGCGCGTCGAAGGCCGCCTGCCTGAGCCTTGCCCGCACCATGGCGAACAACTTTGGCCGCGAGAATATCACCTGCAACTGCATCTGCCCGGGCTATGTAGTCACGCCGCTGAACGAGGAATTTTTCATCGACAAGGACGGCAACCAGACCGACTATTACCGCCAGCAGTCGAAGGCCACCTCCGTGCGCCGTCTCGGCACCATCGAGGAGATCGCCGGCCCTGTTCTGGCCATGTGCTCCGACAGCTTCGGCTACATGACCGGCACATATATTCTCTGCGACGGCGGCCAGAGCATCCCGGCGGAATAACGGCGTTTTCTGTCCCGTCGCCGTTTGGCCGGGAGCGGAGATCCGTTCGTTATGATAAAAGCGAGGTAATTTATTATGCACAAGGAATACGAAAACGCGCTGCTGGACATTGAGGACGGCATCGCCACCATAACGCTGCACCGGCCCAAGGCGCTCAACGCCCTCTGCGGCGAGATAAACCGCGATATGATGTCCGCCATCCGGGAGATCATGGCCGACAGCTCCGTGCGCGTTCTCATCATGACCGGCTCCGAGCGGGCCTTTGCCGCCGGCGCCGACCTGAAGGAGATGCTGGAGGTGAACCCCCGTCAGGCTCGGGACATCTGCCAGCTTGCCAAGGACATAAACGAGCTTCTGGAGTCCATGCCTATCCCCTCCATCGCGGCCGTGGGCGGCTTTGCCTTTGGCGGCGGCTTTGAGCTGGCGCTGGCCTGCGACTTCCGCGTGGGCGGCCCCCGCACCGCCGTGTCCTTCCCCGAGTCCGGTCTGGGGATCATCCCCGGCGCCAACGGCATGATCCGCGCCTGCCATATCGTGGGCCCGGCCAAGGCCAAGGAGCTGGCCATGCTCAACTCCACGATTTCCGGCGAGGAGGCCTATCGTCTGGGGCTTCTCAACTGGTTCGTAAGAGGCGACGCCGAGCTGGATGCCGCCGCCGCGTCTGCCAAGAAGGCCGTGAAGGAGGCCAAAAAGTCCGGCGACGAAAACGCCGTCAATATGGCCAAGGCCACCTCGAAGGCCGCCGAGGCGGAGGCCGCGAAAAGCGAGTACGCCGCTATCCTCGGCAAAGCCATGGAAATCGCCCGCACCCTTTGCCAGAAGCCTGCCAAGGCGCTGGAAAGCGTCAAGAAGGTCATCTATGACGCGGCCAACATAAATGCCCAGCAGGGCAAGCTGCGCGAGACGGCGGAGTTCTCTCTGCTGTTCGACACCCATGACCAGCGGGAGGGCATGACCGCCTTTGGCGAGAAGCGGCCCCCGGTGTACACCAATAACTGAGCGTGCCAATCAAATTTCACCATATAAAATAACAGACAGGAGGAATCCATACAATGATCCAGAAAGTTGCCATTCTTGGCCAGGGCTCTATGGGCTCGAGCATCACCCAGCATGCCGCCGCCTGCGGCTATGACGTTATCCTTTGGGGCCGCAACGGCGAGAAGGTCGCCGCCGCCGTCGCGAAGATAGGCGCGGCCTATGACAAGCAGGTCGGCAAGGGCAAGATGGAGGAGAGCGCCGCCGCCGCCGCCAAGGCGCACATCACCGGCACCAGCAATTTCGCCGACATCGCCGCCGCCGATATCGTTATCGAGGCCATTTCCGAGGATCCCGCCCTGAAGAAAGAGACCTTCCAGAAGATGGTCGCTACCTGCAAGGCCGACGCTATCCTTGCCACCAACACCAGCTCCATCTCCATCACGGAGATCGCCTCTGCCGTTGACTGCCCCGAGCGCGTCATCGGTATGCATTTCTTCAACCCCGTCCCCCTGATGAAGCTCGTTGAAATCATCAAAGGCGAGAAGACCGCCGAGTCCACCTATGAGGCGGTCAAGCAGTTCTGCGACGAGGGGCTCAAGAAAATTTCCGTCAAGGTCAAGGACGCCCCCGGCTTCATCGTCAACCGCGTGCTGTTTGCCTATTTCCTGGAGTGCATCCACATCTATGAAGAGGGCATCGCCACCAAGGAGGACATCGACAACGCCATCAAATACGGCCTCAACCACCCCGTCGCGCCCTTCCAGATGATGGACATGGGCGGTCTGGACACCTTCCCCCACGTCTGCGAGTCTCTCCAGACTCTGGACAGCAAGGGCGCAGCCGAGCGCTTCGAGTGCCCCAAGAGCATGAAGGAGCTCCACGCCGCCGGGAAATTTGGCCGCAAGACCGGCGAGGGCTGGTACAAGTATTGATTTCTTGACGGTTGACATTGCGCTGCCGTTAAGATAAACTGATTGTGTTCGCAATTTACCAAACTGATATACTAGACTGAAAGGATTGATACCAATGGAAGCAAAAGACGTAGTGATCGTGGCATATGGCCGCAGCCCGCTGGCTCGCGACCGCAAGGGTTCTCTGGCCGCTATGCACCCCGTAGAATACGGCGCTCAGGTCCTTAACGGCGTTCTGGCCCGCGTAAAGGACAAAGATGGCAACGCCTGCCTCAAGCCTGAGGAGGTGGAGGACGTCATCACCGGCTGCGCCATGCAGATGCGCGAAAGCGCCATGAACATCTCCCAGCTCATCGTCAACCGTGCCGGTTGGCCCGACTGCGTTTCCGGCATGAGCATCAACCGTTTCTGCTCTTCCGGCCTGCAGTCCATCGCGCTGGCGGCCAACGCCATCGCCATGGGACAGGGCGAGTGCTACTTTGCCGGCGGCATCGAGGACATGACGCTCACCTTCCGCGAATGGCCCTCCTATAACCACGCCTGCGAGGACACCTGGCTGCAGAAGAACTACCCCGGCGCTTACATGTCCATGGGCGAGACGGCGGAGAATGTCGCCCACGATTACAACCTGACCCGTGAGCAGATGGATGCGTTCGCGGTGGAGTCCCAGCGCAAGGCCGCGAAAGCGCAGAACGAGGGCAAGCTTGCTCCCTCCATCATCCCCATCCTGATCACCGACAACGAGGGCAACCCCGTTCTGGACGAAAACGGGAACAAGCAGTATTGCACCAAGGACGAGAGCCTCCGCCCCAACACCACGATGGAGAGCCTCGCCGCCCTGAAGACCTGCTTCATCCCCGAGGATCAGGGAGGACTGGTCACGGCCGGCACCTCCTCCACCACCAATGACTGCGCCGCGTTTGTCGTTGTGATGAGCGCCGAGATGGCCGCCAGAAAGAATATTAAGCCCATCGCCCGGCTCAAGAGCTTTGCCGTTGCAGGCTGCGACGCCACCCGCATGGGCCTCGGCCCCATCTTCGCCACGCCGAAGGCTATGGAGCGTGCCGGACTGACGGTCGCCGATATGGACACCATCGAGATCAACGAGGCGTTTGCCTCCCAGTCCATGGTCTGCATCGAGAAGCTCGGCTTCCCCATGGAGAAGGTCAACCCCTACGGCGGCGCGCTGGCCATGGGCCATCCCCTTGGCTGCACCGGCGCTGTTCTGGTCGGCAAGGCTATCGACCGCCTGCGCGAGATCGGCGGGAAGTACGCGCTTGTCACCATGTGCATCGGCGGCGGCATGGGCGCTGCCGGCATCCTGGAGCGCTGCGCTGAGGATTTCTGATCGGAAACGCTCTTTTCAGCCCATGATCGACAGGAGAGCCATCGCGGGGCGATGGCTCTCTTTTTTTGAGGTGAGGATATGCATGATGAACTGACGGCGATCGACATCCGCAAAATGCAGGAGGAGATCGATTACCGGGAGACGGAGCTGCGCCCGAAGCTCATTGAGGACGTGCAGACGGCGCGGGCGTTCGGCGACCTGTCGGAGAACTTTGAATATAAGGCGGCAAAGCAGGCCAAAAACAAGAACGAAAGCCGGATCCGATATTTGAAGCGCATGATAGCCTCTGCCGTCGTCATCGAGCCCCAATCCCGGGCGGACGAGGTCGGGCTTTTTGACCGCGTGACGCTGTATATGGAGGACGAGGGCGAGGAAGAAACCATCACCCTCGTTACTACCCTGCGCCAAAACCCCATGAAAGGGCTCATCAGCAAGGAGTCCCCCGTCGGGCGGGCCGTGATGGGCCGCAAGGCAGGCGATCGGGTGTTCATAGAAGCAGGCGATTCCGGCGGCTACTGGGCGGAGATACGCGCCATCGAAAAAGGCGCCGACGACGACAGTATGGAAATCAGCCGCTACTGATACGGCTCCCCGGCCGGTCTGCCTATAAGAGCCGCGCCGGACGGGAAAATACAAAAGACGTCGGCGATCCCTTTGTGGGAAAGGCCGACGTCTCTGTTTATCGCGCTGCTTTGCAGCGCGTTTTTTTGCGCGGCGAGGCGCGATTATTTGCCGCCCATGCCCTTGGCCGCGAAATACGGGCCGCCGAACTCGTCCTTAACGGCAGCCTTGGCCTTTTCAAGATCCTCGACCTTGACGGCGGCCAGCGCCGCGTTGACAGCCTCGATATCCAGCGGGGGCAGGCTCAGCATCTCACGGGCCTCGGCGCCGGTGGCGGGCTCGTCGCCGATGGCGCGGACAGCGCCGGCGGCGCGCTCGACGAGCATCATATTGGTGGCCATGATCTTATTGCCGTCCTTGTCCTTGCCGTAGACGACATTATCCTCCATGCCGACGCGGATGCCGCCGCCGTTTGCCAGCGCGGCGAACATGACGGGCAGATGGCCCTTGCCGATGCCGAAGGCGGACCAGGTGATCTCCTTGGGGAGCTTGCCGGCGGCCTGAAGGTTCCGCATCTCCTGAAGCAGTATCTGAAGATCCTGCGGGGTGGCGTCCATGCCGCCCATAACGCCCAGGCAGAACTGGAAGTGCAGAGGCTCCTTCACATAGCCCTGCTTCCAATAAGCGCCGATGGCGCGCAGAGCGCCGAAGTCGAAGACCTCGAACTCGGGCTTGATGCCTACCTGCTGATAGAGCGTACCGAGCTGCATGAGCATGGAGGGGCTGTTGTGGAACACGCCGCCGGGCACGCCCCAGTTGAAGGAGGACGCGTCGAAGGTGCCCATCTCGATGCCGGGGACGTTCTTGTGGTGCAGCATACGCATGGCGTTGCCGTAAGGGCTGTCGTCGGACACGCGGTTGTCGCCGGAGGATGTGCAGTTGACGATGATGTCGCAGTCCTTGTAGGAGCGGATGGCCTTGATGGTCTGGTAGAATTTTACGGGATCCATGACGCCCACGCCGTCGTCGTCGCGCATATGCAGGTGGCAGATGGAGGCGCCCAGCTTCCAGCACTCATATACCTGAGCGGCGATATCCTCGGGCTTCTCGGGGATGTTATAGCCGGCGGGGGTCACCGCGCCGGTCATGGCGGCGGTAATGATTCTCTTTGCCATTGAAAAGTCTCCTTATTACATTCTCTTGTGCATCTTCAGCACGTTGATGATGAGGTTGTCGCGGAAGTCGGCGATCTCCTCCCGGGTGTTGCCGATGACGGGGGGATAGTGCGCCATAACGTCGACGATCTCCTCGCCGGACTGGTCGGGCCAGGTCGCGGGGACCTCCTTCATATCAGAGATATCCGCGAAGACCGCGTTGGTCATGGCGCCGAACTTGATGCCGCAGCCCTTGATGCCCAGATCGCCGCCGCCCAGCTCATAGTGCATGGACGGGCCGAAAGCGGCCAGACGGATGCCGGGGCCGAAGGTCCAGGCGTCGTCGCAGTCGGCCATGGAGCAGACGCCCTCGGTGACGAGCGCGATCTCCTCGCGCCACAGGGCGTGCATGAGGCGGTTCGCGATGAAGCCGTTTTTCTCCTTCTTCAGGACAACGGGAGCCTTGTCGTATTTCTTATAGAAAGCGCGGGCAAGCTCGATGGTTTCGGGAGAGGTCTTCTCGCCGCCGCATATCTCGATGAGGGGCAGAAGATAGGCGGGATTGAAGGGATGGGCCACGATGATGCGCTCGGGGTGCTTGGCCTCGGAGGCAATCTGGGTCACGGGGGTGCCGGACGAGGAGGAGGCGATGATGGCGTCCTCGGGGAGATACTTCTCCATGGTGGCGACCATCTCGTGCTTCTGTTCGAGGTTCTCCGCGCCGTTTTCCTGGACGAAATATACGCCGGTGAACGCCTCGGCCGGATCGGTGCACCATTTGATTTTCGACCATATATCGTCGGCGCTCTTGGCGAGGCCGTATTTCACATAGGTGTCAATGGCCACCTGCACCTTGGGCTTGGCGCGCTCGACGGAGCCCTCGCTGCGGACATAGACGTTCACGTTCAGGCCCTTGAGGGCGAAATACGCCGCAAAGCCGCCGCCGATGGTTCCCGCGCCGTACATGGCAATGGTTTTGATGTCTTCCAGCTTCATGATTTATCTCCTATAGAAATGGATAACTCCGTCCCCCGCGTAAGCGGAGGACGGATAAGGAACAAAATTACGGAAATCAGCTCGTGGCGACCAGACCGCCGTCGGGATAGATGGTGGTGGCGGTGACCATGTCGGAGGCGGCGGAGCCGAGGAAAATGGCCGGGCCGACTACGTCGATCTCATAGCCGATGCGCTGCGCGGGCAGGGCGCCGGCGATGCCGTTGCGGACTGTTTCGTCGGGAGGCAGCAGACCGACCATCATCGGGGTGTAGGTGATGGTGGGGCCGATGGCGTTGACCTGAATGTTGGGACGCAGGTCGGCGGCGTAGGCTTTGGTCAGCATCTCCACAGCGCCCTTGGTGGTGTTATAGGGGACGTTGCCGTTTCCGCCGTTGGCCACGGCGCGGATGCCGCGGACGGAGCCGAAGTTGATGATCTTGCCGTAGCCCTGGTTGGGGTTGGCCTTGCCATGCTCGAACTGGGATTCGGGGATCTGCTGAGCGCCTTCGATGTTGTTGGACTTCATCCAGTTGCCGAAGTGCTTGCAGGTGAGCATGAGGGAGGTGATGTTGGTTTCGAGCATCTTCTTGAAGAAATCGGTGTCGATCTCCCAGGACCACATCTTGCGGTTGATGCCCTGCGCGTTCACAAGGATGTCGCAGCCGCCGAGACCGTCGGGGCCGGTGACGACCGTAACGGCCTTCTTGACAAATTCCTCGTCGGCGGCGTCGCCGGCGATGTACATGACCTTGACGCCGGGAGCGGCTTTGGCCTGAATCTTGGCCTGCGCGGCTTTCAGCTTCTCCTCGCTGCGGGAGGAGATGCAGACGGAGCAGCCGTTGGCGGCATAACCCTCGGCAATGGCCTCGCCGAAACCGCCGGCGCCGCCGAAGATCATGGCTTTCTTGCCGCTGATGTCGAACATTTTGGTGAGATCGCCGGAATATACTTTGGGCATGATGATCAATCTCCTTTTTGAAATTTTGTTTTTTATGGTTTCCGGAGGAGGCTTTCGCCGCCTCCGGTCGCTATACGGGATCGGCCCGGCTTACTTCTGGGGCGCGGGGCGATAGGGCTTATAATAACCCGGCGTTTCGTTGTGCTTGAAGGGGTTCTCGGTCTTGCCCGCCTCCACGTCCTTGAACCACGCGGCGGCCTTCTTGGGCATATCGACCCAGCTCTCGGCAGTCTGGGGCTGCTGCATGTCGGTGGTGGCGTAACGCCAGTCGTTTACGCGGGAGATATACTTTTCGTCCTGCTGCTCGGAGTTCTCGTCGCCCAGCGTGCCGGCGGCGATGCGGAGCAGAGAGCCGTACTGCTCGGAAACGGTGTGGAGCTTGAAGTCCTCCATGAGCCACTTGCGAAGCGGGCGCTTCATGATGTTGGCCATGATGCAGCGGTTTTCATAGGCCATCTTCTTCCACATGCGGGCGATCTCCCAGGCGCGATCCATGACGGTGCCGTCGGGAACGACCTCGGACACAAAGCCGTACTGGAGCATCTGCTGGGCATTCATCTGACGGGTGGTGGACAGGTAGTAGTTGCCGGTCTTGGCACCCATGTAGAACTGGCAAAGGCCGCCCATGCCGTCGCCGGGGACCAGACCGCCCTGACCGTGGGGAACCTCCAGAACCGTGCTCTCCGTGCAGAGGGTGACGTCGGACAGCAGGGCGGAATCCCAGTGGAAGCCGGAGCCGGGGATGGCGCCGATGGTGGGAACGTCGATGTCGAAGACCATGTTTTTGAACAGGTTCGTGTCGTCAAAATACTGATGCTCGAAGCGCTGAGTAGGCAGCTCGGAATAGGTCTCCCAGCCGTTGGGGTCGGACTCGATCATCCAGTTGTCGCCCAGATGGGTGAAGATGATGATCTCGTTTTTGGTGTCCATGCCGATGATACGTGCCAGCTGGCCGATGGCGCGGTGGGACATGCCGCTGTGGTGCATAGGCATATCCTTGGTCTTCCAAGTGACCTGAAGGATGCCGTCCTCGCGGTACAGGTCGGCGAAGTCCGCAAACCACTTGGAATACTCCTCAAGCTCGGGCAGCTTGACGTAATCAGCCATAGGTTTTCCCATAGTAATCGTTCCTCCTAAAAATATACTTTTTTGTAATATATCAATAAACCTCTCAACAGAAGGTCTATCGCTCGATCGTCATCGTCTCCAGATTTCTGGATATGGTCTGGAACACCCGCTCCGCAGCGGAAAGCTCCTCCTCCGTCAGCCCCGCGAACACGCGCTCCGGCTCGCCCGCCGTGTCGCGGCACAGGGTCTCGTACAGCTCCCGGCCCGCCGCCGTCAGGCATACCTCGTTGCATTTGCCGCCCTCCGAGGCCGTGCGCGTGATAAGGCCCTTTTTTTCCATACGCCGAAGCATGACGCTGATGGTGGCGGCGGAAACATGGCGGCACGCCGCCAGCTCCTTCTGGCTGCACGGGCCGCTGGCGCCCAGCGTCGATATGATGGCGCCCTGTCCCGTATGAAGTCCCAGATGCAGCAGCCGGTGCTCCACATAGGCCGTGTGGATACGGGTCATATCCGTGAACAGATCCAGCCGTTCCTTGCCTTCCACGAGCTCTTTCCTCCGCTTGGAATACACCGCCTACTTAGCCGGCTAAGTATAGTATACTGTTCCATCTCCGCAAAGTCAACACCAAACACGGAAAATTCACACATTTTATCCGCAAATTGCACAATTAAATAAAGAAAAAACGCGCCGCTGTCAGCAATTAGCACAACAATGGCACGTTATTTTTGGATATTATAGGTAAACCGATCCTTCCACGGCCCATGCAGGACGCGGCTTTCGCCGGCGTTACTCCCCGGAATCGTAAAAAATCATCTCGTCCGGCATCACAAGACCCAGCTTATCCCGGGCGATATCCTCGATGGTGGAGGGATCGTCCCGGTTGTCAAGGGCGTATTGCAGCGCGGCGTTTTCCTCCTGTACCTGATCTATCTGCTCCTGGAGCTGCGTCTCTGTCTTGGCGGCCTCCGTCACCTTGGCTCTCGTATTGAGTAACGTGATGCACCCGTAAGCCATCAGGCCCGCTATGACGATGCCCGTCACCCAGCCCGCGCTTTTTATCTTCATCGCCGCGCTCCCTTCTCCCGGCCTTTACGGCACGCCGAGCCTTTTTGAAATTTGTGATTATTGTAAACCATTTTCTCCCTTTTGAAAAGAGTTTTTTCCCCTGTTTACAAAAAAATCCACCGGCGGCGGCAAAAGGCCTCGTCAAAAAGGCCGCCGCCCGGGCTGCGGCGGCCCACGCGTCCCGGCACGCCGGGCGCGTCACCGGGGAGGCCGCCGCCATCCAGACGCCGAAGCCCCCGGCGGCAAAGGGGAGCATATACAGCCGGAACCGGCCCTCCCGAGACAGCATCCCCCCGATAAACAGGGCCAGCAGGGCCGCGAGGCAGAAAATGCCGTCGGCAGGCGCGGACGACGGCCTTGCCCTGTCCCGCAGACCGCCCAGAACGTCGTACAGAAGACCGAACGCCGCCCCCAGCAGCACGCACCACCCCGCCTGACGAAGCTGCGCCAAAATCTCCAGCTCCATTATCGGAACAGCTTTGACCAGAAGCCGGAGCCCGTCCCGGTCTCCTCGTAGCGAAGCTCCGTCACGAGCCCGGATATGGCCAGCTCCCCCGAGGCCTTTTCCAGCTTATCGACCTTCAGGCCGCTCCCCCGGACGGCGAGGAGCCCCTTCACCGTCTGGACGGACACCTCCTCCTCGTCGAAGCTCACGACCTCCTCCACGCCGGACACGGAAAGCCGCTGGCGTTCGTCCAGATGCAGGATGTGAGGCGTCTGGGCCGGGCGTATTTTTTCTTCATAGGCCATAAAAAAACCTCCCATGATTCCTTTGTACAAGGATATGGGAGAGTTTTTCGTTTTATGATTGTCAGCAGAGCGTATAGCCCGCGGGCAGACTGTCCTCCAGAATGACGAGATGGGGCCGGCCCTCGTCGTTTTCCACGGCGGACAGGAGCATGCCGTTGGATTCCAGACCCATCATCTTCCGCGGGGGAAGGTTCGTGCAGGCAAGGAGCGTTTTCCCTACGAGCTCCTCCGGCTTATACCATTTGGCGATGCCGGAGAGTATCTGCCGGGGCGCGCCGCTTCCGTCGTCGAGGGTAAAGCGCAAAAGCTTTTCGCTTTTCTTCACGCTCTCGCAGGCCAGGACCTTGCACACCGTCATACGCACCCTGGAAAACTCGTCGATGGTCACGGGCTCGGGCGCCGGCTTTTCCTGCGCGGCGGGCGCTTCCAGCTCCTCCAGCGCCTTCAGCTCCTTTTCCATGTCGATGCGCGGGAAGAGCGTCTCCCCCTTTTTCACCCGCACATCGGCGGGCAGGACGCCGAATTTTTTCGCGTTTTCCCAGGTGACGTCCTCCGCGGACGCGCCGATCTGGGAGAATATCTTTTCGCTGCTTTCCGGGATGAAGGGCGCAAGGAGCACGCCCGTCACGCGGACGGCCTCCAGAAGGTTGTACATGACCGACGCCAGACGTCCTTTCTTCGTCTCGTCCTTTGCCAGCAGCCAGGGCGTCGTCTCGTCGATATATTTATTGGCGCGGGACACGACGCGGAACACGTCCGCCAGCGCCTGCTGGGTCTGGAACGCCTCCATGTCCTTTTCATAGATGTCCCGCAGAGCCTTTATCTGCTCGATGAGCGCGGCGTCCTCCGGCCCGGCCTCCCGGTCGGGCGGCAGCGTGCCGCCGAAGTATTTCTCCACCATGGCCGTCGTGCGCGAGACAAGGTTGCCGAGGTCGTTTGCAAGGTCGGAATTGATGCGGCTGATAAGCGCCTCGTTCGTAAAATTGCCGTCGGAGCCGAAGGGGAACTCCCGCATGAGGAAAAAGCGCAGGGAGTCCACGCCGTAGCGCTCGGCGAGCTGATAGGGATCGACGACGTTTCCTTTTGATTTCGACATCTTGCCGCCGCCGAAGAGCAGCCACCCGTGGCCGAAGACCTTTTTCGGCAGGGGCATGCCCACGCTCATAAGCATGGCGGGCCAGATGATGGCGTGGAAGCGGACGATCTCCTTTCCCACGATATGCACGGCCGGCCAGAACTCGTCAACCTGATCGTACTTGTCGTTCATATATCCCAGAGCGGTCAGGTAGTTGAAAAGCGCGTCCACCCAGACGTATACCACATGGCCGGGGTCGAAATCCACGGGGATGCCCCAGGTGAAGCTCGTGCGCGAAACGCAGAGATCCTCAAGGCCCGGGTCGATGAAGTTGTTTATCATCTCGTTTACGCGGCTGGCGGGCTCCAGAAAATCGCCGGTGAGGAGAAGCTCCTTTACGGGCTTTGCGTATTTTGACAGGCGGAAGAAGTACGCCTCCTCCTTGGCGGGATGCACGTCCCGCCCGCAGTCCGGGCACTTGCCGTCGACAAGCTGGCTCTCCGTCCAGAAGCTCTCGCATGGCGTGCAGTAAAGCCCCTCGTAGTAGCCCTTATAGATGTCGCCGTTATCGTACATCTTTCTGAATATCTTCTGTATGGCCGAGACATGGTAATCGTCCGTGGTGCGGATAAAGCGGTCGTTTGAGATGTTCATGAGCTTCCACAGCCCGAGAATGCCGCCCTGACCGTCCCGGCCAAGGACGATGCTGTCCACAAACTCCTGCGGGGTCACGCCGGCCGCCTTCGCCTTTTCCTCTATCTTCTGGCCGTGCTCGTCCGTGCCGGTGAGAAACATCACGTCGTAGCCGCAAAGACGCTTATACCGGGCGATAACATCCGTCGCCACGGTGCAGTAGGTGTGGCCGATGTGCAGCTTATCCGACGGATAGTAGATCGGCGTTGTGATATAAAACTTCCCCTTGCTCATCTGTTTCCTCCAATGGCTTGTTGATCTGCTGTGAAATCAGGCGTCG
>CAZEXC010000038.1:0-13236 GCA_964516625.1 uncultured Oscillospiraceae bacterium
TCGCGGACGCTTTTCAGGCGTTGACTTACGGGGAGGATTTCTTTATACTGGGGAAAAAAGAAAAGCGGGGCGAGGGCTATGCCGAGAAAGGACAGCAGGAACACAAAAAGCCGCATCGTGTCGGCGGCGTGGAAGCTCTTTTACGAGCAGGGCTACGACGATACGACGGTGGAGGACATCATCTTTGAGTCCGGCACCTCCAAGGGCTCGTTTTACCACTACTTTAACGGGAAGGACGCGCTTTTGCAGTCGCTGTCCATGATTTTCGACGAGGAATATGAGCGCCTGCGCGACACCATGGATCCGGACATGAACGCCATGGACAAGCTCGTTTATCTGAATCAGGAGCTGTTTTCCGTTATCGAAAACCGCATCTCTCTGGAGCTTCTGGCCCGGCTTTTGTCCTCTCAGCTCGTCACCCGGGGCGAGCGCCACCTCCTCGACAGGGGACGGACGTACTTTAAGCTCCTGTCCCAAATCATCCGTCAGGGGCAGGACAGGGGAGAGCTCCGCACCGACATGACCACGAACGAGATCGTCTCCGGCTACGCCATGCTGGAGCGGGCGCTGCTGTACGACTGGTGTCTCAATAACGGGGCCTATGCCCTGACGAAGTACGCCGCCGGCGCTATGCCTATGCTGTTGGAGGGGTACAGAGCAAAATAATTTTTTATTCGTCTTTGATTAGAATATATATTCGTCTCGTCTAAAAACATTGAAATTAAAAGAGAAAAGAGAAATTTTGAAGAACCTTGTATAGAATTAAGTCTATACAAGGTTCTGTATTTACGTACAGCTTAAATTCTGGTATAATCGCGGTAAAGTACAAACGGAAGAGGAGAGAGAACATGGTTATCTCGGAAGCAATCGTATTTGTCGTATACCTCATCTTCATGATAGGCATCGGCATCTGGTTTTTCGTCAAAAACAGGAGCGGCGGCGAAAAGAGTTATTTCCTCGGCGGCCGCCAGATGGGGCCTTGGGTCTCGGCTCTGTCCGCCGGCGCGTCGGACATGAGCGCGTGGGTGCTCATGGGGCTGCCTACCTCGATCTACGCTTTGGGTCTCGGTCAGGTGTGGATAGCCGTCGGCCTTGCCATCGGCTACGCCGTCAGTTGGGCTTTGGAGGCGCCCCGCCTGCGCCGGTTCTCCATCGTGGCAAACGACTCCATCACCATCCCCCAGTACCTGACCAATCGCTTTCTGTCCGGCTCGAAAGCCCTGCAGGTCATCTGCGCGGTCATCTTTCTGGTGGCATACACCATCTACTCCGCCTCCAGCATGAAGGCCTGCGGCACGCTGTTCCACACCGTCCTTGGCATCAACGAGGCCACGGCCATGTACATAGCGGCGGGCATCATCATCGTCTATACCTTCCTCGGCGGCTTTTCCGCCGTGTGCTGGACGGATTTTTTCCAGGGACTTCTTATGCTGGGCGCGCTTTTCATCGCCCCGATCTTCGCGGCGTTCATGCTTGACACGACGGGCGTGTCCGCCTCCGTCATCGCGACGGAAACGCCGGGGTACTGGAACGCCTTCTCGAGCTGGAAGGACATCATATCCGGCCTTGGCTGGGGCCTCGGCTATTTCGGGATGCCCCACATCATCATCCGTTATATGTCCCTGCGCTCCCAGCGGGAGATAAAGAAATCCGCCAAAATCGGCATAACATGGACGACGCTCATTGTCATCTTCTCCGCGCTGGTCGGCATCGTCGGGCGCATGTTCCTCGGCTATGACGACACGGTCAACAGCGAGTCGCTGGTGTTCATCAACATGACCCGCATCATCTTCCCGGGCGTTATCTCCGGCATCCTTCTGTCGGCGGTGCTGGCCGCGTCCATGAGCACGGCGGACAGCCAGCTTCTGGCGGCGGCCTCCGCTTTTGCCAGCGATGTGTATAAGCCTGTCCTCCGCAAAAACAAAGCCGGCGACAAGGAAATGCTCTGGGCGGGGCGTATCGTGGTGCTCGTCATCGCTGTCGTGGCCCTGATCATCGCGTCGGATCCCGGCGCGGGCACGATTATGAGCCTTGTTTCCAACGCATGGGGCGTGTTCGGCGCGGCTTTCGGCCCGGCCATCATGCTGAGCCTGTTCTGGAAGCGGTTCACCTTCTCCGGAGCGGTAGCGGGTATCGTAGCGGGCGCGGCGGCGGACATCCTGTGGCTGACGTTCCTGTCCGGCACGGGCATCTATGAAATCATCCCCGGCACGATCATCGGCCTTGTCGCCGCGGTGGCTGTCTCGCTTCTGTCAAAAGCTCCCACCAAGGAGGTGGAGGCGCTGTTCGACAGCGCCGTGACCTATGAGGAAGCGGAGACGTAAAAGCGATAAAAAACCTATACGGGCGGGCGCGGGAGCGCCCGCCTTCGCGCCGGACTGCGGCGGCGGGAAAAAGTGAAAAAAGAGGGAAATTGCCTGTTGACAAACGGGTGGAGGGGGCTTATAATAAGTCCAATTCCGCTGAAGGAAGAAACTGAATGACCGAAAGGCAATGAAGAGAAGAGTAATCGGGAGATCACGGCACAGAGAGCCCCGGAAGCTGGGAAGGGGTGCGGAAGGCCCGGTGAACATGGTCTTGGAGCCGCGCGGGCGATAGGTAGTCCGCGACGGGTGCGCCCGTTACAGCGCGGGAGTTTGATGGAACTCTGTAAGGCTCGCGCCGCGAGACGTGAGTGAAGCAAGGTGGTACCACGGCGTATCGTATTACGTTCGTCCTTGATGATATGATTCATTGAGGGCGTTTTTTTTGCGGGCAGAGGGGAAAACACATGGGCGAGACGATCATACAAATCAAAAATCTCTCCAAGACCTTTGGCGACGGGGACGCTGCGGTCCACGCGCTGCAGGACGTCAGCCTCGACATCGAAAAGGGCGACATTTTCGGCATCATCGGACTGTCCGGCGCGGGCAAGAGTACCCTTGTGCGCTGCATGAACCTGCTGGAACGCCCCACGTCAGGGCAGGTCATCGTAGACGGACAGGAGCTTCTCAGCCTGTCCGAGCGTCAGCTTCGCCGGGCGCGGCAGTCGGTGAGCATGATATTCCAGAGCTTCAATCTTCTCATGCAGCGAACGGCGCTGGAAAACATCTGCTTTCCCCTGGAGCTGAACGGCGTCAAAGGGGAGAAGGGCTGGCGGGAAAAGCGGGCGCGGGAGCTTTTGGAGATCGTGGGTCTGCCGGATAAGGCGGACGCCTATCCCGTGCAGCTTTCCGGCGGACAGAAGCAGCGCGTCGCCATTGCCCGGGCGCTGGCAAGCGACCCGAAGGTTCTTTTGTGCGACGAGGCCACATCCGCTCTGGATCCCCAGACCACACGCTCCATTCTGGAGCTTTTGCAGCAGCTGAACCGCGACCTTGGCGTCACCGTGGTGGTGATAACCCACGAGATGCGCGTGGTGGAGCAGATATGCAGCCGCGTTGCCATCCTCGATCAGGGCGTCGTACAGGAGACGGGTCTTGTCTCGGAGGTGTTTTCCAACCCAAAAACCGAGGCGGGGCGGCGGCTCGTCATGCCGGACGGGGAGAAGATACACGTCCTGCCGGAAAACCGCCTTGTGCGTCTGGTTTACAACGGCGCGGCGGCCGGCGAGCCCATCATCGCCACTCTCGCCATGGAGCAGGGCATCCGCCTGAACATTTGCAGCGCCGACACCCGCACCATCGGGGGCAAGGCGTTCGGAAGCATGGTTCTGGCCCTGCCGGAGGACGAGACGGAGGCCGCCCGGGCGCTCATTTACCTGCGGGAGATACCCGGCGTGACGGCGGAGGAGGTGACAGACTATGTTCAGTGAAGAAAATGTGAGCCTGCTGACAAACATCATCCAGAATGACCTGTTCGAGGCGATTTGGGAGACGGTGTATACGACGTTCCTGCCGACCATTTTCGCGTTTATCATCGGTCTGCCGCTGGGCGTGCTGCTTGTGACCGGGGAGGCGGACGGCATACGCCCGCTGCCGAGGCTGTTCATGCGCGTGATAAACATCATCATCAATATCCTGCGTTCCGTGCCGTTTCTCATTCTGGTGGTGGTGGCGCTGCCTCTGTCCCGCTTCTTCATCGGGACGACGGTGGGATACAGAGCCATCGTGCCTCCGCTGACCATCGCGGCGTTTCCCTTCGTGGCGCGGCTGGTGGAGACGTCCGTGCGCGAGGTGGATCAGGGCGTCGTGGAGGCGGCTCAGGCCATGGGCGCAAGTCCATTCCAGATCGTCTGCAAGGTGCTGGTGCCCGAGGCAAAGCCCGCGCTTATCGCGAACTTTGTGACGGCGCTCATCACCATCTTCGGCTACGGCGCTATGGCCGGCGTTCTGGGCGGCGGCGGTCTCGGCGCTATCGCCATCAACTACGGCTATTATAAGAAAAAATATCTGGTACTGTATTTCTCGGTCATCCTGCTCATCGTTCTGGTGCAGATATTCCAGAGCATCGGGAACTGGATCGCCAAAAGGACCGATAAGCGTATTCGGTGATACCCTTAAAACGCGCAAGACCAATTTATATAAATTTTTCATCAAAGGAGAAAACACCATGAAAAAGATTCTTGCACTTGTACTGGCGCTGGTAATGGTTCTGGCTCTGTTTGCCGGCTGCTCCAGCAGCTCCGACAGCTCCGCCGCTGACGACGGGGAAGCCGCCGCCGCCGAAGGCACGGAGACGGAAGAGACCGCCGAGGAGGCCGATGAAGGGGCGGAGGAAGAGACTGAACCCGCTGACCTTGTTACCATTCGCGTCGGCGCGTCCCCCACGCCCCACGCTGAGATCCTCGCCGTTATCAAGGACGCTCTGGCCGAGCAGGGCTATGATTTGGAAATCATCGAGTACACCGATTATGTCCAGCCGAACCTCGCCGTCGATGACGGGGAGATCGAGGCCAACTACTTCCAGCACATCGCCTATCTTGACTGGTTCAACGAGGAATATGACACCGACCTCGTGAGCGTGGCCGCTATCCACTATGAGCCGTTCGGCCTCTACACCGGCAAGACCGCGTCCATCGACGAGCTGGCCGACGGCGCGGAAATCATTATTCCGAACGACGGCTCCAACGAGACCCGGGCGCTGCTGCTTCTGCAGCAGGAGGGGCTTATCACGCTGGCCGACGGTGTTGACGCGGCTGCGGACATCACGGTCTATGACATCGCGGATAATCCCAAGAACCTCAAGATAACCGAGATGGAAGCGGCTCAGCTTGCAAACTCCCTGCAGGACGTTGATATGGCCGTTATCAACGGCAACTACGCCATTCAGGCGGGCTTGAGCGTCAGCTCCGACGCAATCGCGGTCGAGGACGCCTCCGGCGACGCGGCCCAGACCTATGCCAATGTGCTGGTCGTCAAGGCTGGGAACGAGAACGACGAGGCTGTTCAGGCGCTTGCCGCCGCGCTCCAGTCCGACGCCGTCCGTGAGTACATCGAGCAGACCTATGCCGACGGCTCTGTCGTCCCCATCTTCTGATTTCATCCAAAAGGGAAAAACGCCCGGGGATCGCTCCCCGGGCGTTTTCCGGTCTGTCAATGGGTCCGCGCGGCGCGGGGCCTTTGTGCGGCGTCCGCGTTAGAGGCAGTCCCTTTTTGGGGCAAGGTCATTGACAGTTTTGTTATACTGTAAGAAGAAAACATCTGAGATCCTGGGGAGGGTGCGCCATGAAAGAGAGAGCTGGACTGCGGCGGCGTGCGCTGGGCGGGCTGGCGGCGCTGCTTCTGACGCTGGCCGGCTGCGGCGGGAGCGGGGGACAGACGGAAGCCGCCGCCGCGCCGTCGGTCTCGCCGGACGCGGCTCCGCCGACCTCGGCGGATATGTCGTGGGTGTCGGCGGACGAGCCGTGGGGCCTTGCGCCGGAAGCGTCGGAAACGCCCGAAGCGGCCGCCGCGCCCGTACCCGCGGAAAGCCCGACCCCCACGCCAGCCCCGGCGGAGGAAGCGCTTCGTACCGGCGAATATGTCGGCTCCGACGGAAGCGTCCTGACGGTATACGCCGACGGCACCTGCACCTATGAGGCGGATCTGTCCGGCACGGTGAACGGCACTCCCATGAGCGGACGGCTGACCTTCCACGGCGTTGTGGAGGGCGGCGCGTTCACGTTCACGAAGGTGACCTATTTCGGACTGGATCTGACGGAGGCGGCGAAGTCCTCCGGCTACGACGCGTCCTACTGGGAGCAGGCGGCGGCCATCCTCTACGGGGGAGGCTGACGCCTCAGACGGCCAAGGCTTTCGCTGTTTTTTGCCGGACAAGAATTTTTCTTTTTTTGCGAAAACATCTTGCGGGAAGGGCTTTGTCGCGGTATAATACGCCCAATATCGGGAAAGGGACGCGGGACTATGAAATTCAAGGCTTTTCTCAAGCGCAAAAATATCGAGATATCCGTCCGCCGCTATCTGGTGGACGCGCTGGGCGCGATGGCGCAGGGGCTTTTCTGCACCCTGCTCATCGGGACGATACTCAACACTCTGGGAGCCCAGTGCCACATCGGATTTTTGACCGCCGTCGTCGCGACCGTGAACGGCGCTGACTACACCATCGGCGGCCTCGCCTCGGCCATGGTCGGCCCGGCTATGGCCGTCGCCATCGGCTACGCGCTTCAGGCGCCGCCGCTGGTGCTGTTTTCCCTCATTCCCGTGGGTATCGGCACCAACGCCCTCGGCGGGGCGGGCGGCCCTCTGGCTGTACTGGTGGTGGCCATTGTCGCGGCGGAGTTCGGCAAAGCCGTGTCGAAGGAGACGAAGATCGACATCCTCGTGACGCCCATCGTCACCATCCTTGTCGGCCTTGGCATCGCCTGGCTCATCGCCGCGCCCATCGGGACGGCGGCGAGCTGGTGCGGAAAGCTCATCATGCTGGCGACGGAGCTTCGCCCGTTCTGGATGGGTATCGTCGTGTCCGTCGTCGTCGGCATCCTGCTGACGCTGCCCGTGTCTTCCGCGGCCATATGCGCGGCGCTGTCCCTGACCGGTCTGGCCGGGGGCGCGGCGGTGGCGGGCTGCTGCGCCAACATGGTGGGCTTCGCGGTCCTGTCGTTCAAGGAAAACCGCTGGGGCGGCCTTGTGAGTCAGGGGCTGGGCACTTCCATGCTCCAGATGGGCAATATCATCAAAAACCCGCGGATATGGCTCCCCGCTATCGTCACAAGCGCCATCACCGGGCCTGTCGCCACCTGCGTTTTCCATCTTGAGATGAACGGCGCGGCGGTCAATTCCGGCATGGGAACCTGCGGACTGTGCGGCCCTATCGGCGTGTGGACGGGCTGGTACGCGCCCTCGGAGGCGGCTGTCGCCGCCGGGGCGAGCGCTGTCGTGCCGACGGCGATGGACTGGATAGGACTCGCGCTCGTGTGCGTCGTCCTGCCGGCGATCCTCTGCTGGGCGCTGGGGCTGGCGTGCCGCCGCATGGGCTGGATAAAGGACGGGGATCTGGCACTGGAGTGACGATCCCATAAGCTTTCCCGGAAAAAATCCTTCTGTTTTTTCGGGGTCGGTGACAAAAACCTCATCCTGCGGATATACTACAGGTTGAGGTGAATGACATGATAAAAGATCCGCGCTTTGCCGCCGCGCCGGAGCTTCTGCATACCATGGACATGTATTGGCGGGCGGCAAACTATCTTTCCGCCGGGCAGCTTTATCTGCTGTCGGATCCGCTCCTGCGGCGGCCTCTGACCGAGGCGGACTTCAAAAAGAAGATCGTCGGCCATTGGGGCACGGTACCGGGGCAGAATTTTATCTATACGCATTTGAACCGCGCCATCCGCGCCTATGAGCTGGACATGATCTACCTGTCCGGCCCCGGCCACGGCGGGAACGCCATGATAGCGCAGGACTGGCTGGACGGGAGCTACACCGATGTGTATCCCGACGTCACCCGCGATGAGGCGGGCATGGAAAAGCTTTTCCGCCGGTTTTCCTTCCCCGGCGGCGTTCCGTCCCACGTCGCGCCGGAGACGCCCGGTTCCATCCACGAGGGCGGCGAGCTGGGATACAGTCTGGCTCACGCTTTCGGCGCGGTGCTGGATAACCCCGGACTGATAGCCGCCTGCGTGGTGGGCGACGGCGAGGCGGAAACGGGGCCGCTGGCCACGAGCTGGCAGCTCAATAAATTTATTGACCCCAGAACGGACGGCGCGGTTTTGCCTGTCCTGCACCTGAACGGCTATAAGATAGCAAATCCCACGGTGCTGGCGCGCATCAGCCATGAGGAGCTGGAAAAATTCTTTGAGGGCTGCGGCTGGAAGCCCCTGTTTGTGGAGGGACACGAGCCGGAGGACATGCACCGGAAAATGGCCGCGGCGGTGGACAGCGCGGTGGAGGATATCCTTACCATTCAGGCGTTGGCGCGGGAGAGCGGAAAAACCGGGCGTCCCCGCTGGCCGATGATTGTCCTGCGATCGCCCAAGGGCTGGACAGGGCCGGTCGAGGTGGACGGGAGCCCCGTCGAGGGTACGTTCCGCGCCCATCAGGTTCCCGCCTCGGCGGACACGCCGGAGCACCGGCGCATCGTGGAGCAGTGGCTTTTATCCTATCGTCCGTCGGAGCTTTTCGACGGGGACGGCGCGCCGGTACAGGCGCTGCGCGAGCTGCCGCCGGAGGGGAATGCCCGCATGGGCGCCAACCCCCACGCAAACGGCGGACTTCTCCTGCGCGATCTGCGCCTGCCCGACTTCCGGGAGTACGGCGTGGACGTGCCGGAGCACGGCGCCGCGGAGTGCGAGGATATGCGAAGGCTCGGCGCTTTCGTGGGCGATATTTACGCGCTCAACGGCTCGTCGCGGAACTTCCGCCTGTTCGGGCCGGACGAGACGGCCTCGAACCGTCTGGGCGATGTGTTTGAAAAGACCGACCGGGCCTGGAACGGCGAGCTTATGGACGGGGACGAGAGCCTTGCCCCGGACGGGCGGGTCATGGACTCCATGCTCTCCGAGCACGTCTGCGAGGGGATGCTCGAGGGCTACCTCCTCACCGGGCGGCACGGCTTTTTCCACTCCTACGAGGCGTTTATCCGCATCGT
Source organism: uncultured Oscillospiraceae bacterium (assembly GCA_964516625.1). Classification (GTDB taxonomy): domain Bacteria; phylum Bacillota; class Clostridia; order Oscillospirales; family Oscillospiraceae; genus CAJOIG01. The sequence goes on from CAZEXC010000038.1 coordinate 9,004, forward strand.
GGACAGCATGGCCTCCCAGCACGCCAAGTGGCTGAAGGTCTGCCGTCAGCTCCCATGGCGGCAGAAGATAGCGAGCCTGAACTATGTGCTGGCGTCCAATGTCTGGCAGCAGGATCACAACGGCTTTACCCATCAGGATCCCGGCTTTCTCGGTCACCTTGCCAACAAGAAGGCCGACGTGGTACGGCTTTACCTGCCGCCGGACGCCAACTGCCTGCTATCCACATTCGACCACTGCATCCGCAGCCGGGATTATATAAACGTGATCGTCGCGTCGAAGCACCCGCGCCCCCAGTGGCTGTCCATGGAGGATGCCATAAAGCACTGCACCGAGGGCATCGGCATCTGGCAGTGGGCGTCCACCGACGAGGGGCAGGAGCCGGATCTCGTCATGGCCTGCTGCGGCGAGACGCCGACACTGGAGACGCTGGCCGCCGTGATGATACTGCGCCGGGCGTTCCCGGAGCTGAGGATACGGGTCGTCAACGTCGTAGACCTCATGCGCCTGCAGGCGGACAGCCAGCATCCCCACGGTCTTTCCGACCGGGATTATGATATGCTGTTCACGACGGACAGACCCATCGTTTTTGCGTTCCACGGCTACCCAAGCCTTATCCACGAGCTGACCTACCGCCGGAAAAACAAGCACCTGCATGTGCGCGGCTATATGGAGGAGGGCACCATCACCACGGCCTTTGACATGCGCGTGCTCAATAAGCTTGACCGTTTCAATCTCGTCCTGACGGCTTTGCAGCATTTGCGCTGTCTGGGAAACCGCAGCGCGTTTCTGGCTCAGCAGATGAAGGATAAGCTTGTGGCCCATCGGCAGTATATCTCGCGATACGGCGTGGATATGCCGGAGATTGCGGACTGGCGGTGGGAGGCCCCCTGAGCCCCCGGAGCGGTCATGCCCGCGCTATTTTCCGAATACAGGGAGAGATAAACCATGAACTGGCTTGAATTATCCATCGACGCCCACGGCGACCCGGACGCGCTCTGCGCCCAGCTCAGCGAGCTGGGCGTGGACTCCTTCGCCGTTGAGGACGAGCGCGACTTTCAGAATTTCCTGAAAGAAAACACCCGTTACTGGGACTTTGTGGACGACAGGCTCAAGCGGGACTTTGCGGGCGTCAGCCGCGTGAAGCTCTGGCTGCCCGATGACGGCGAGGGCCATGCCCTTGCGGCGGAGCTGCAAAAGCTGGGCCTTGCCCCGGATGTGAAAAAAGTCCGGGACGCCGACTGGGAGAACAACTGGCGGGACTATTACAAGCCGCTGGAGATTGGCGCGCGGCTCGCCGTCGTGCCGGAGTGGGAGGCGTATGACGGCGACCGCGTCCCTGTGAGGCTCGACCCGGGGCTTCTGTTCGGCACCGGCAGCCACGCCACGACGCAGATGTGCCTTGCCGCCGTGGAGCGGTACGCCGCCCCCGGCGTGCCGGTGCTGGACATCGGCTGCGGGAGCGGCATTCTGGGCATCGCCGCGGCGGTATTGGGGGCAAAGCCTGTCGCTGCAGCCGACGTGGATGAAAAAGCCCCGGAGGTGGTGGCGGCAAACGCCGCGCTCAACGGGGTGGCGGACGTGTTCACGGTGCATACCGGCGACATTCTATCGAGCGCCCGCCTGCGCGAAAAGCTGGGCGGGGGCTACGGCCTTGTGCTGGCAAACATCGTGGCGGACGTTATCATCCCTCTGGCACCCTACGCTCCGGGATTTCTGGCGGACGACGGCGTTTTCGTCTGCTCCGGCATTATCGACGGCCGGGAGGAGGAGACGGCCGCCGCGCTGGAGGCGGCGGGACTTCGGGTGCTGCGCCATGACCATCAGGACGAATGGCACTGTTTCGTTTGCGAAAGGAGAGATAAAAATGAAGATAAAGCCTGAATATACCCTGCGTTACGAGGAGGATATCTGCATCGTCAAAAAAGAGCCGGACGGCGCCGAGCGGGAGATATGCCCCCTGAGCGACACGGCGGCTATGGCATGGGAGGGCATAGAGCGCGGCCACAGCCGGGAGGATATCGTCCGCGCCATTATGGACGAGTTCGAGGGCGCGGAGCCCGGTCAGGTGGAAAGAGAGCTCGACGCCCTCATGGACAGGCTCGTGGCTCTTGGCTATGCGGAAAAATAGGCTCGCACCGTCCCGCGACGGAAAAGAAAAAGCGCGGGGGCCTTGGCTTTTTGCACAAATGGCCGAACGGCGGGCTTTTGCGGGGCGGAGATTCGGTTTTTTGGACGGACAGTTTCGTTGTTATATGCAAAAAAGAATCCCAAAATTGTGCAAATTGCCATTGACAGAAGCCTGAAAAGGGTTTATATTGCTAACATATTGAAACGGCAAGGACGTCGCAGCAATAGTTGTTGTGACGTCCTTGCCGTTTTATATTTTTATTAGTAAGGGAAGAAAAAGGAGGAGCTAGAAAATGACGGAAGAAATTTTGGAGGCTATTTCCAGCCAGACCTTTGGGGTGTGGTTCCTCATCGGCGCGGCGCTGGTGTTCTGGATGCAGGCGGGCTTTGCCATGGTGGAGTCCGGCTTTGCCAGAGCGAAAAACGCCGGCAACATACTGATGAAAAACCTGATGGACTTCTGCATCGGCACGTGCGTGTTCATCCTCATCGGCTTCAGCCTGCTGCTGGGGGAGGATCTCGTCGGCTTTATCGGAAAGCCGGGCTTTGATATCTTCACCGCCTACGAGAGCTTTGACTGGTCGAATTTCGTGTTCAACCTTGTGTTCTGCGCCACAACGGCGACCATCGTTTCCGGCGCCATGGCGGAGCGGACGAGGTTTTTGTCCTACTGCGTGTATTCGGCCATCATTTCCGCGCTCATCTATCCCATCGAGGCTCACTGGATCTGGGGCGGCGGCTGGCTCGCGCAGATTGGCTTCCACGACTTTGCGGGCTCCGTGGCCATCCACATGGTCGGCGGCACCTGCGCGCTCATCGGCGCGAAGATGGTCGGCCCCCGTATCGGCAAATTTACCCGCGACAAGTCCGGCAAGGTAACGAAGGTGAACGCCTTCCCCGGACACAACATCCCGCTGGGCGCGCTGGGCGTCTTTATCCTGTGGCTGGGCTGGTACGGCTTTAACGGCGCGGCGGCCACCAGCGTGGAGCAGCTCGGCTCCATATTCCTGACAACCACCGTGGCTCCCGCTGTGGCCACCGTCGTATGTATGATATTTACATGGATAAAATACGGCAAGCCCGACGTGTCCATGTGCCTGAACGCTTCTCTGGCGGGGCTTGTGGCCATTACGGCCCCCTGCGACGTGACCGACTGCCTCGGCGCTGTCATCATCGGCGGCGTGGCGGGCGTGCTGGTGGTGTTCGGCGTGTGGCTTCTCGACAACAAGCTCCATGTGGACGACCCTGTGGGCGCTGTGGCCGTACACTGCGTAAACGGCATCTGGGGCGGCATCGCCGTGGGCCTTTTCGCCACCACATCCGCGCCGGGCAACGACACGCTTACGGGTCTTTTCTACGGCGGCGGGTTCCGGCTTCTGGGCACGCAGCTCCTCGGCGTTATTTCCGTCCTTGGGTGGACGGTGGTGACGATCACTCTCTGCTTCCTGCTCATCAAGGCGCTCTTTGGCCTTCGCGTGTCCGAGGAGGAAGAGATGCTGGGACTTGACGTGACGGAGCACGGCCTTGTCAGCGCCTATGCCGACTTCATGCCCGCTCTCAGCGCGTATAATTCCGCAGCCATCCCCGCCGGCGTCCCCGCCGGCCCCGCCGCGTCCGAGCCCGCCGTCTCAGTGGACGACGCGGTGCCCGTGCAGGTTCGCTCCCCGAAGCCCGTAGCCTCCGACACCGACCTGCGCATGACGAACGTCACCATCCTCATGAAGCAGGAGCGCTTTGAGGCCCTGAAGGAGGCCATGATGGAGATCGGCATCACCGGCATGACGGTGACGAACGTCCTCGGCTGCGGCGTGCAGAAGGGCAAGCCCGAATATTACCGCGGCGTTGTGCAGGACATCACGCTCCTGCCGCGCATCCAGGTGGAGATCGTGGTCAGTAAGGTACCTGTCCGCACGGTCATCGACACGGCCAAAAAGGCTCTGTACACCGGCCACATCGGCGACGGCAAGATTTTCGTTTACGACGTGGAGAACGTCATCAAGGTCCGCACCGGCGAGGAGGGCTACGACGCCCTTCAGGATGTGGAACAGTACTGATTTCCCGAAAAGGACACTCCTTATCAAAATATTCAGCACGGAGACAGCGGC
>CAZEXC010000039.1:0-12757 GCA_964516625.1 uncultured Oscillospiraceae bacterium
CCGACGCTTACGGCCCCGTGGCCGACAACGCCGGCGGCATCGCCGAGATGAGCGGACTGCCCGAGGAGGTCCGCGAGCGCACCGACGCGCTGGACTCTCTCGGCAACACCACCGCCGCCACCGGCAAGGGCTTCGCCATCGGCTCCGCTTCCCTGACGGCGCTGGCGCTGCTGGTGTCCTATGTGAACATCGTGCAGGAAAAAACCGACATCGTTCTGGACTTCTCCCTGACAAGCCCCACCGTGCTCGTGGGTCTGTTCATCGGCGCCATGCTGACCTTCGTTTTCTCCGCCTTCACCATGAGCGCGGTACAGACCGCGGCTCAGTCCATCGTCGTGGAGGTTCGCCGCCAGTTCCGCGAGATCGCGGGCATCATGGAATACAAGGCCGACCCCGACTACTCCGCCTGCGTCTCCCTGTGCACCAAGGGCGCGCTGCATGAGATGGTCATCCCCGCGCTTCTGGCGATCATCGTCCCCATTCTGACCGGCCTCATTCTCGGGCCGACCGGCGTTGTGGGTCTTCTCGGCGGCGTTTCCGTCACAGGCTTCGCGATGGCCGTGTTCATGTCCAACGCCGGCGGCGCGTGGGATAACGCCAAGAAATACATCGAGCGCGGAAACCACGGCGGCAAGGGCTCCGAGCAGCACAAGGCCGCGGTCGTCGGCGACACCGTGGGCGACCCGTTCAAGGACACCTCCGGCCCGAGCCTGAACATCCTTATCAAGCTCTGCTCCACCGTATCCATTGTTTTCTCCGGCCTTATCATCTCTTTCAACCTTGTCGGCCTGTTCTGAGATGGTTTTACTCCGGCAAAACGCAACGGGCAGTCCTGCCATATGGCAAGGACTGCCCGTCCTCTCTATTGATTCCGTAAGAAAGGCGGCTCAGAAAACGATATGAACGATTCCTCCATGATAAACGACCTGACGCGCGGCCCTCTGGCAAAGCAGATCATACGCTATTCCGCGCCGCTCGTGCTGGCCAATCTTTTGCAGACGCTGTATAACCTCGTCGACCTCGCCATCGTCGGGCAGGTCGTCGGGAGCGTGGGGCTAAGCGCCGTCTCCATCTCCGGCCAGATCACCTTTCTGCTGTACGCGCTCGGCATCGGCCTTGGGAGCGGCACGCAGATACTCATCTCTCAGCAGGTCGGCTCCGGGAATGTCGAGGGCGTGCGCCGCACCACCGGCACGGCTCTGTCCGCCACGGTGATCCTGGCCGTCGTCGTGACCTCCCTCGGCCTGATCTTCAAAAACGCCGCGCTGCGTCTTCTGAACACGCCGGACGAGGCGTGGACAGACGCCGTTGAATATATGTTCTGGTGCTGCCTCGGCATCCCCTTTACATACGGCTACGGCTCGCTGTGCTCCGTTCTGCGCGGCATGGGCGACTCCAAGCGCCCCATGTATTTCATCGCCATTGCCGCCGTCACGAACATCATACTCGACCTCGCCCTCGTGTGGGGGCTCGGCATGCGCGCCAAAGGCGCTGCCATCGCCACCGCCGCCGCCCAGTTCATGAGCTTCCTGTTCGCGCTCACATACCTGTACAAGCATCGGGACAGCTTCGGCTTTGATTTCAAGCGCGAGAGCTTCCGCATCGACAGGCGGCTTCTTCGCACTGTGCTGGCGCTGTCCGCGCCGCTGGCATTCATGCAGATATTCATAAATATCTCCATGATGTTCGTGAACGCCTGGGTGAACGCCTACGGCGTCGTGGCCTCCGCCGTCAGCGGCATCGGCACCAAGCTGTACTCGCTGGCAAGCATCATCACAAACGCCATGCAGACCGCCGAGGCCACCGTCTCCGGCCAGAATATCGCCGCCCGGAAACTCGACCGCGTCCGCCGCTCCCTGTTCGTATGCGCCGGCATATGTATCGTCTACTGGGTCATCCTCTCCGGGGTGTGCTTTCTTTTTCCCAAAGCCGTGTTCGGCATATTCACCACGGACGCGGACGTGCTGGATATGGCCCCGGAATATATAAAGGTTCTGGTGGTCATGTTCCTGTCCTTCGCGCTCATGGCTCCGCCGCTTGGCTTTATCAGCGGCGTGGGAAACGTAAAGCTCAACTTCATCATCTCCATCGCCGACGGCGTCGTGGCCCGCATCGGACTGAGCCTTCTTCTCGCCGTCCCGCTGGGGATCGGCCTGTACGGCTATTGGTGGGGAAGCGCTCTGGCGGGCTTCGTGTCCGTCATATGCGGGTGGATATATTTCTTCTCCGGCAAATGGAAGACGCGAAAGCTCCTGACGTGACCGGGCGGGGCGCGGCCATATGGCTCTTCCCTCCCGTTCCCGAATATCGGAGCCGTCAAGAGGCTCCCTTCCCTTCCGCGCAAAAAGCTCCGCCGCAGAAACGCCTGCGGCGGAGCTTTTTGCGCGTTTTTTATTACCGGCGGCGAACCTGCCGGAGAATGAAATATTTGATCTTCCCAAACGGAAAGTGACGCAGCCGCTGCTCCGGCCACGCCCCGCGCTCCACCACGGCGCGGTAATGGGTAAACGTCTCAAAGGACTTTTTCCCGTGGTACTGCCCGATGCCGGAAGCGCCCACGCCGCCGAAGCCCATCCTGTGGCCGAACGCCTGAAGCATGGTATCGTTCACGCAGCCGCCGCCAAAGGAGCAGTCGTCCATGAGCCGCCGGGCCACGCTCTTGTCCTCGGTAAAAACATACAGCGCCAAGGGCTTTTCATGGGCGTGGATGAAATCCATGCACCAGTTCAGATCCGTCCACGTTACGAGAGGCAGGATAGGGCCGAATATTTCCTGCTGCATGATATCCGACTCCGGCGAAACGTTTTTGAGGACTGTCGGCGGGATAAAGCGCCGCTCCGCGTCCGCCTCGCCGCCGATGGCGGCTTCCTGCCCTTCCAGCAGTCCCGTCAGGCGCTGGAAATGCCCATCGTCCACGATGACGGCCATCTGGGACATGTTGCCCTTGCGGAAGTATTTTTTCAGAACCTTTTCGTATTCCGCGACAAAGGCGTCCTGAACGCTCTCGTGAATGAGCACATAATCCGGGGCAATGCAGGTCTGGCCGGCGTTTATACATTTTCCGAAAGCGATGCGCCGGGCGGCGATCTTCAGGTTCGCCGTTGGGTCGATGACAACGGGATTTTTCCCGCCGAGCTCCAGCGTGACGGGGATGAAATTCTCCGCCGCCGCAGCCATGACCTGCCGGCCTCCTTCTCGGGAGCCGGTGAAGAAGATATAGTCCCACTTCTGGCGCAAAAGCCCCTCGCTTTCCTCCTTCGACTGGTTGAGAACCGCGATATATTCGTCCGGGAACGCCGAGGCTATCATCTCCGCCAAAACCGCGCCGGTGTGCGGCGCGCGGGCGGAGCACTTCACCACCGCGCAGTTCCCCGCGGCGATGGCTCCCACAAGGGGCATAAGGCTCAGATTCACCGGGTAGTTCCACGGGGCGACGATGAGCGTCACGCCATAGGGCTCCGGGCTCATATAGCACCTGGCCGGGGCAAAGCCGGGTATGCTCCCGGCCCGGCGGTTTTTCATAAAGCCTTTCAAGTGCCTGTCAAAATAGCGTATCTCGTCGTATACGGCGCTAAGCTCCATCAGATACGTCTCGTAGGCCTGCTTGTTGAGGTCTTTTTCCAGCGCCTCAAGGAGCCTGTCCTCAAAAAGCTGCATCACCCGGCGAAGCTCGCCGAGCGCCTTGCGCCTGTCCTCCAGAGGACGCGTCGCCCCCGAAGCAAAATACGCCCTCTGGCGTTCGATCAGTTCAGAATAGTCCATATCCAGCGCCTCTCATTCGCAGTCCAGCACAATCTTGAAAACGCCCGGAGGATTGGAAAGCGCGAGCTTATACGCTTTTTTGTAGTCCTCGAGCCTGAAATGATTCGTCACAAAGCCGTCCACGGAATATTTCCCGTCCCGAATCCATTCCTGCACCAAATCGAAAGTATACAGGCTCCTCCCCTGCCAGTGCTCCATGCCGTGGGCGTCGATGCCCAGCACGGTTATCTCCTGCCACCAGACCGGCGTTTCGTCGTATTTCACAGCGTTCATATGGTGGCCGACCTTCACGAACGTGCCGCGGGCGGCCAGAAGGCGCACGCCGAGGGTGTTGGCCCAGCCGCCGCCGATGCAGTCGTATATCCTGTCGAAGCCCCCGAAGAAGTATCGGTTTTTGCGGCTCATGCCCTGATACACCTCGCTGCCGCCGGTGGCTCTGGCTGCGGCCTCCATGGCGTCGCCCTCCAGCACATGGTCGGCTCCCAGACGCCGGGCAAAATCCAGCTTGTCCTTCGTGCGGCTCATGGCCCAGACCTCGCAGTCCGGCTGGATGACCTTCAGCGCCTGAACGATGCCGAGCCCGATGACGCCGCAGCCCATGATAAGGATTTTCTCCCCCGCTTTCGGTATGGACATAAGGACGCTGTGGACAGACACGCAGCTTGGCTCGATCATCACGGCCTGTTCGTCCGTCAGCTCGTCGTAAACGTGATACAGCTGCTGCTGGGGCGCGATGAAGCTGTCCGACCAGCCCGCGCCGGTCCACTCGAGGTCAAAGCGGGGCTTCGCGCCGTAGTTGAGACAGAGGTTATAGTTCCCCTCCGCGCAGTAGCGGCAGCGGGGCAAATCTTTTGTGTCGCACCCGGCCATATAGGCGCGGATGCCCACCCGGTCGCCGGGCTTGAAATCCGTGACAGCGGAGCCGACCTCCACCACGCGGCCCACGTTTTCGTGGCCGAGGAAGGTCTTTTTGCTGGCGGGGATGGGCTCCAGCGCGGAATTTGTACCCGTGGTAGCCTTGAAAAAGCTCACGTCCGTACCGCAGACGCCGCAGGCGATATTTTTCACCCGCACCCAGTTGTCCGCCGGCAGGGGCGGGTCGGGGATATCCTTTTTGAACTTCACGGCGTTTATGCCCGTGAACAGGAGCCCTCTGGCGGGCTTGAAGCCCGCGGCGGCCTTTGTCGCCAGAATACGCGGTATGTCCTTGTCGAAATAGATCGTCTTCATATGTTCTCCCTTTTCCCGTGGCATTTTTCAAATATAAAGTGATTGTAACAGATTTCCCCCGATAAGTAAATGGAAAATGGAAAACTGCTGCCGTCAGGCGGCGGAGGCCGCTTTCCCGGTCATGGTAGAACAAGCGCAAAAAAGCAGGGCGGAATCACGAGGATCCCTCCCTGCTTTTTTATGATCTTCTCAGCCCAGCGCGGCCTTGGCCTGCTCCACCAGCGCGGTGAAAGCGGCGGGGTCGTTGACGGCGGTCTCGGAGAGCATCTTGCGGTTCATCTCGATACCGGCCTTTTTCAGCCCGTTCATAAAGCGGGAATAATTCATGCCGTTCAGCTTGCACGCGGCGCTGATACGGGTTATCCACAGACGGCGGAAATCGCGCTTGCGCTGCTTGCGGCCGATGTAGGCGTAACGCAGGCTCTTCATAACGGCCTGATTGGCCATCTTGTAATGACGGGACTTGCTGCCCCAATAGCCCTTGGCCATGCCGAGGACTTTATTTCTTCTCTTGCGCGTCATCATCGCGCCTTTAACTCTTGCCATCTTTCGTAGCCCTCCTTATTTGTACGGGATCATGCGCTTGACCGTCGCGGCGTTGGTGCTGTCGGCATAAGCGCCCTTGCGGAGGCCTCTTTTCCGCTTGGTGGTCTTTCCGTGGCCGTTGAGCAGGTGGCTCTTATAGGCGTGCGCGCGCTTGACCTTGCCGTTTTTGGTCAGGGAAAAGCGCTTTTTGGAAGCGCTGTGTGTTTTCAGTTTCGGCATTTCAGTTTATCTCCTTTGCTTGTTCTTCCGTCTTTCCGGCCGGCTTCGGCTGTTCCGGCTGGGGCTTCTGCTTTTTGGGAGGCGTCTGCGCTCTGGGAGAGAGGAACTCCGTCATCAGGCGGCCCTCCAGCTTCGCGCCTTTATCGACCTTCGCAATATCCGCGCACTCCGCCGCAAAGCGCTCCAATAGCTGGCGGCCAAGGTCGGTATGGGCCATCTCGCGGCCGCGGAAGCGCACAGTGACCTTCAGCCGGTCGCCTTCCGCAAGGAACTTCTGGCCGTTTCTGAGCTTGACCATGAAGTCGTTATCGCCGATGGACGGCGACATACGGATCTCCTTTACCTCGATGACGTGCTGGTTTTTCTTTGCTTCTTTCTCTCTTTTCGCCTGTTCAAAGCGGTACTTGCCATAGTCCATGATGCGGCACACGGGCGGTTTCGCCGTGGGCGATATCATGACAAGGTCAAGGTCGCGCTCAATGGCGGCCTGCAGAGCTTCTTCGGAGGACATGATGCCGAGCTGCTCGCCATCCTCGCCGATGAGCCGAACCTGCGGCTCCCGGATATCCTCGTTCAGCGGATGAGTCGTCTTTGCTATTGCCGGAGCACCTCCCTGTGTGTTTTACAAAACAAAAAACGGATACGAAGCCGTATCCGCCGCAAAAACACAAGCCTCCCCCGCGGGGAAGAAAGGTTCTGCTGCCGCGGCGCGCTTCAGGGCGGCCGGGCGAGGACGGATACCACTCGTCCTGCTTCATGCGTGAAATACTATATCATGTAAAAAGCGGCCTGTCAAGTCTATTTTCCCCCGAAACGGGGAAATATCCCAATATGATGACAGGGATAGAACTTCTCAGTGTTTTTGTGCTGGGCGGCTCGGCTTACGGGGCGCTGGAGATCCTGTGGCGCGGCCACACCCACTGGACGATGCTCATCGCGGGCGGCCTGTGCTGCGTGGCGATATATCTTATCGCCTCCCGCAGCGGCGAGAGCCGGCTGCGGCAGTATATCATGTGCGCGGCGGTCATAACGACGATAGAGTTCGTGACCGGCGCCGTCGTGAACGTGGCGCTCGGCTGGGGCGTATGGGATTATTCCCGGATGCGCTTCAACCTGTGCGGCCAGATATGCGTAAGATACAGCCTATACTGGCTTATCCTGAGCGTCCCCGGCTGCGCCCTGAGCCGCCTGATCCGCCGGCGGCTGTTCCGCCGGGGCTGACGGCGCGGCGGCGTCCTCCATCTCCGCGGCGAGAGCCGCAAGGCGGCTCGCCCCGATCCTGTCCGCGCCGATTTCCAGAAACATCGCCGCGTCCTGCAGCGTGGCGATGCCGCCGGAGGCTTTTATCTTCACCTGCCCGCCGCAGCACGCGCGCAGGAGCTTCACATCCTCCGCCGTGGCCCCGCCGGTGGAAAAACCGGTCGAGGTTTTTATATAATCCGCGCCGGAGGCGGAAACGATCTGGCAGACCATCCGCTTTTCCTCCTCCGTGAGAAGGCACGTCTCGGCGATGACCTTCAGGATATGCCCCTGCGTGAAGGCGCGGACGGTCTTTATCTCGTCAAGGAGGCTCTCCCAGCAGGCGTCCTTTACCATGGAGAGGTTTATCACCATATCGATCTCGTCCGCGCCGTTCCGAATGGCGTCCTGCGCCTCAAAAGCCTTGACCTTCGGGGTATTGCAGCCGTTCGGGAAGCCCACGACGGTGGTGATTTTGAGTCTGTCGCCCACATAGCCCTTTACGCCCGCCACATGGCAGGGCGGCACGCATACGGAAGCCACGCCGAAGCGCAGCCCCTCCTCGCAAAGATGGATTATATCCGCCGCGGTGGCGTCCCGCCGCAGGAGCGTATGGTCGCAGCGGCGCATGATCTCGCGGATCTGCATAAGATGTCTCCTTCTGTGAATATAGGTTCCCGCCCTCCGGGAAGTGGCATATAAGCCCCCGCCTTGTTCATAGACTGTGCTATCAACAATGTGAGGTGCGTCTTATGGACGAGGTTTTCGCCGCCAACCGGGCGGAGCTGTGCGGCACGGTGGCCGACACGCCCCGTTATTCCCATGACAGCCGGGGCATCCGATTTTTTACGTTTCCGCTGGAGACCCGCCGGCTGAGCGGGACCTCCGATACGCTCAATATCGTCCTGCGGGAGAACATGCTGGACGACGGGCTCACAAGCGAGGGCGCCCGCGTGCGCGTGACGGGGGAGCTTCGCTCCTTCAACAATCGATCCGGCGTCGGGAACCGGCTGATTTTGACGATATTTACCCGGCAGCTCCTGCCCGGCGACGGGGACGATGAAAACCACATCGCCCTTACCGGCACGGTATGCAAGCAGCCCACGCTCCGCGTGACCCCCATGGGGCGGGAGATATGCGACATCATTCTGGCCGTCGGCCGGCGCTACCACCGCAGCGATTACATACCTGTCATCGCCTGGGGCCGTCAGGCCCAGGAAACAGCCGAGGCCCCGGTCGGCACGCAGCTTGTCGTGCGCGGGCGGCTCCAGTCGCGGGCGTACACCAAGGTCATCGACGGGCAGAGCTTCGAGCGTCTCGCCTTCGAGGTGTCCGCCGCAGATATTTTCCCCTTGTGAGCTTTGGAGCGGTTTGGCCTTTTTGATTTGGCCTATTTGATTATTTTACCTCATCCGCCGGGGTCTGTCAAACGTTGAAAAAAAAGCCCGTCTGTATTACAATAACAGTATGAGCGCGTTAACGGACAACACATATCGGGCCTATGAATTTTTCGGCTGCCACCGACAGGGCGGAGACTATGTCTTCCGCCTGTGGGCGCCGAATGCCCGCGCCGTTTCGGTGACAGGGGATTTTAACGGCTGGGACAGAGCCGCCGCCCCCATGGAGCGGGACGGCGACATGATATGGCAGACGAGGCTGTCCGGCGTCCGGCCGGGGCAGATATACAAATATGCCGTCACCGGCGCGGACGGAAAAACGGTCCTGAAGGCCGACCCCTTTGCCTTTCACGCCCAGACCGGGCCGGAAACCGGCTCCAAGGTCTGGGAGCTGGGCCGCTTCCCGTGGAGCGACGGGGATTGGATGGCCCGGCGGGAGCGGACGGATATACACCGGCAGCCGATGAATATTTATGAAGTCCACCTCGGCTCCTGGCGGCGGGACGAAAACGAGACCTGGCCCAACTACCGGCGCATAGCGCCCGTTCTGGCGTCCTACTGCCGGAAGATGGGCTATACTCATGTGGAGCTCCTGCCGGTGACGGAGTATCCGTTCGAGGGGAGCTGGGGCTACCAGACGACGGGCTATTTCGCCCCCACGAGCCGATACGGCACGCCGCAGGATTTCATGGCGTTTGTGGACACGCTCCACAATGCCGGCATCGGCGTCATCATCGACTGGGTCGCGGCCCATTTTCCCCGGGACGCCCACGGCCTCGCCCGCTTTGACGGCACGCCGCTGTATGAATACGCGGATCCCCGCATGGGCGAGCACCGCCAGTGGGGCACGCTGGTTTTCGATTTTGCGAGCCCGGACGTACAGGGCTTTCTCATAAGCTCGGCCATGTTCTTTCTGGAATACTACCATATCGACGGCCTGCGGTGCGACGCGGTAAGCTCCACGCTGTATCTGGACTATGGCCGCGAGGCCGGCCAGTGGATTCCGAACCGCGACGGCGGGAACATAAACTACGACGCGGTATCGTTCTGGCAAAAGCTCAACACCGCCGTGGCGGAGCGATACCCCGGCGCCTTCACCGTGGCGGAGGAATCCACCGCCTATCCCCGCGTCACCGCCCCCGCGCCGGAGGGCGGCCTCGGCTTTTCCTTCAAGTGGGACATGGGCTTCATGCACGACACGCTCGATTACTTCCAGATGGACCCCTATTTCCGCAGCGGCAGCCACGGGAAGCTCACCTTTTCCATGATGTATGCCTTTTCCGAGCGGTACATACTGGCCTTTTCCCACGACGAGGTGGTGCATGGGAAAAAGTCCATGCTGGACAAGATGTTCGGCAGCTACGAGGAAAAATTTGCCTCCCTGCGCGCGTTTTACGGCTATGTGTTCGCCCACCCCGGCAAGAAGCTGACCTTCATGGGCGGGGAATTTGGCCAGTTTATCGAGTGGGACTACAAAAAGCCCCTTGACTGGCACCTGCTCGACTACCCCATCCACAACGGCCTGCGGCGCTGGTGCGCCGCTTTGGGTCAGTTGTATCTTGCCACCCCCGCGCTGTATCAGATCGAGGACAGTTGGGACGGCTTTCTGTGGCTCAACCCCGACGACAGCGGCCGCAGCGCCATCGCTTTCATGCGTATGGCGGAGGACGGCGGCGCGCTGGTGTGCGTGTGCAACTTCACGCCGACGGCCTACGACAGCTTCCTCATCGGTCTTCCCGCGGCGGGACGGCTGACGCCGCTCCTGTCCAGCGACGAGACCCGCTTCGGCGGCCTCGGCACGGCTCTCGCCATTGTCGAATCGGAGGAAAACTCGTTTCGCGAATTTAAAAACACCGCCTCCGTTCCCCTGCCCCCGCTGTCGGCGCAATATTATCTTTTCGAGAAAACATCCGTCCGTCCCAAGTCAAAAAAGAAGGAGGAACCGCCATGTCCCCTACTGCCATGAAGCAGGATCTCACCGCGCGCGCGAGGCAAAAAGGGCTCGACGCCCTGCCAAAAATACTTTTCGCCGCTTCCGAATGCGCCCCGCTGTCCAAGACCGGCGGCCTTGCCGACGTAGTCGGCACGCTTCCGAAATATCTTCGGAAGCTGGGCTTCGACGTCCGCGTCATGGTCCCCTACCACCGCGAGACAAAGGAAAAATACGCGGACAGGATCGAATTTCTGTTCAGCTTCGAGGTCTCTCTTGGCTGGCGCAGGAAATTTGTCGGCGTACACCGGCTCATACTGGACGGCGTCTGCATATGGCTTATTGAGAACGAGGAATATTTCAGCGGCGCGATCTATCTCCCCGACCGGGAGGGCGAGCAGTACGCCTACTTCACCCGCGCCGTTCTGGACGCCCTGCCGCGTCTGGACTTCATCCCGGACATCATCCACTGCAACGACTGGCACACGGGCATGCTTCCCCTGCTTTTGAAAACGCAGTACATAAACTCCCCCCTGTCCCGCACGAAAAGCATCCTCACCATCCACAACATCGCCTATCAGGGGCTTTGCAGCTTCGGCTTCGTGAAGGATTTCCTGTCCGTGCCGGACGGCTGCTTCGGCCTTATGTCCCGGTTTGGACAGGCGTCCTTCCTCAAGGCCGGATGCGTCATGGCCGACAGGGTCGGCACCGTCAGCCCTTCCTACGCCCGGGAGATATGCACCCCCGAATACGGCGAGGGCCTCGACCCGGAGCTCGCCTTCCGCGGCGACGTGTGCGGCATCGTAAACGGCATCGACAAGGCCGTCTGGGATCCGGCCAGAGATCCGAACCTGCCGGTTCCTTTCAGCCGGTCGAAGCTTTTGGGAAAGCTCCAGTGCAAGACCGCGCTTTTGGAGCAGCTCGGCCTCAGCATCGTCCCCGCCCGCCCGCTTATCGGCATGGTGACGCGCCTTACGGAGCAAAAGGGTCTCGACCTTCTCGTGCAGACCATGGACGCGCTTCTGGCGGAAAACGACTTTGCTTTCGTCCTGCTCGGCACAGGCGAGTCCAAATACGAAAGCTGGTTCCGCGGTCTGGAGGCCCGCCATCCCGGGCGCGTCTGTTCCTGGATCGGCTTCGACGACGCGCTCAGCCACCGCATCTACGCCGCGAGCGACTTTTTCCTCATGCCCTCCAAATTCGAGCCCTGCGGCATCTCCCAGCTTATCGCCATGGCCTACGGCTCGCTTCCCATCGTGCGGGAGACCGGCGGCCTGCGGGACACCGTCGCGCCCTATAACCGCTATACCGGCGAGGGCGCCGGCTTTTCCTTCATCCGCTTCGACGCCGCGGATATGGCCGGCGCGATCCGCTATGCTCTGGACACCTACCACGACAAGCCGGCCATGGAAAGGCTCATCAAAAACGCCATGTCCGCCGACTCGAGCTGCGAAAAATGGGCGTACTCCTACGGCGGCCTGTATCTCGACATGCTCTGCTGAATACAAACGCCCGCGGGTCGTTCCCGCGGGCGTTTTCCTTTCTGATGACCGGCGCGAATGTCCATGACGGCTTTCTCATCCCGCCTCGGAAGCGGGTACGCCAAGACCCTCGTAAACCGCGATGACCAGATCGCGGCTGGTGCTCACGCCATTGCAGGTGGACAGGACGATAAGGCGGCTGTCCGCCGTGATGTCGGCGTCATCCGTATATACCCGGGCGCAGGAACGGAGGGAGTCGATAAACGCCTGACGCCCCTCCCCGGTATCAAAGTCGAAGCTGTCGGGGATATAGCGGTCGTCATAGACCACCGCAGCGGCGGCGCGGTAGACCAGCGCGCCGCCGTCCGGCGTATAGATGACGACATACGGATGCTCCGCAAGGGCATCCTCGTCGAACATCAGACTGTGCAGCCGGCCAAACATGGAGCCGTCTGCCATATTGTGACCGTATATGACGGTGCAGAAATCAAAAAAATCCTTCGCGCTGCACTGGTTCGTATAGAGGCATCCGGGGTAACCGTAGGAGTCGTCCAGATTGTGCATGAGGTAATAGTTATCCTCGCCGCTCTGGAGCAGCGGATAGGATATATCCGTCCCGGGAATATCGAGCCAGGCGTAAACGTCGCCGTTTTGCGACAGGAGCCCGTCGAAATCCACATCCAGAAGCGCGGCGAGCTCCACCGTGGGTTCCGGCTCAGGGGTGGGCTTCGGCGTAGGCGTCGGCGCAGGCTCCGGCGTGGGCGTCGGCGTGGGCGACGGTGTCACGAACGCTGCGCTGACCTCCGCCGCCTCCGTCTGCGCCCGAAGCCCCGAAAGCGCGTATACGCCCACCGCCGCCGCGGCCGCCGCGGCAAGGCAGAGGGCAGCGATCATCCACCGCCGGCCTCGCATTTCCCGCTACCCCCTTTTTCCAAGATGATCCACTCTTTTGC
>CAZEXC010000040.1:0-12692 GCA_964516625.1 uncultured Oscillospiraceae bacterium
AGATCATGTAGTTCTGGTCGGCGCTGCTGTGATAGCCGTCCCAGGCCTCGGTCAGAGGATCCGCGCCCATGACGGTGAGGGAGGAATCCTTCACGACGACATTGGCATTATCGGAAATGACGATGGCAGAGCGCTCGAAGCCCTCGGAGTAGTAGGTCACGCCGTCGAGGACAAGGCTGGCGCTGTCATAGGCGACGAAGGCCGTGCCCTGACCGTTGAAGTCGGAGACGGACTGGCCGTCGGTGTCGTCCGTGAGGACGAGCGTGCCGGTGACGGTGGCATCCGCCATCTCGCCGGAGGCGTACACTGCGGTGTAGGCCGCGCCGGTGACGGTGTCGTCGAGCTCGACGGTCTCGGTGTCAGTAACCTCGGCGCCGATATAGATCTCGCCGGGATTGCTGCGGTTGGTATAGTTCGTGAGCGTGCCATACTCGGACGCGGTCAGCTTGGACACGTCGGTCGTATTGGCGGTGGCAGGGATGTCCGAGGCGGCTTCGCCGGAGGCCTCGCCGGAAGCTTCGCCGGAGGGCTCGCCGCTGGCGAACACGCTTACGGAAAGAAGCATGCACAGAGCCACGAACAGGGACAGAAGTTTGCTGAGTTTCTTCATGGATTTTTCTCCTTCCAAAAATATAGTCACAAATTGACACTCACATATTAAATCAAATCACGTAAAAATGCAAGTGCCATTCATATCAAAATTGTAAGAGGGTAACAAAAAATAACGGTTTTGTGCAAAAACATGCAATTACAAATAGTAATAGCGTTATGAAAACCGAAATTCCCGACAGCTTCGGCTTTCGACAGAAATACGCTCTTGCATAATCATTCGGGAAATTGTATAATAACGGTATTCATAATATTCACAAAAGCGGATGTGCCCATCATGGAGGAATCGTGATGCTGAAGAAATCAGGCAAAGTACTTTTTTTGGTCATGCTCATGGGCATGATCCTCGCGGTGAGCGCATTTGCCAGCGGCGAACCCGGCGCGTCCGGGGAGCCCGCTGCGGAAGCGTCGGACGAGCCCGCCGCCGCGGATGAGCTTGCGAGCTTTGACGTGACGATCAACGTAAACGGGATAGAGTTCACGACGGTGCAGGTCGGCATAGCCGTGGACGGGAATACATATACCTTCCAGATAGCGGAGCTTCTCGAAGCGGTGGGGATGAACCTCTCCTATGACGAGCAGGCGGACACCGCGCTCATTACCGCCGAGCCCGGCAGCCTCACGGAGGTGTTTCTGAAGGAGCTGGAGACGGCGGACGGGACGGATAAGGCGTCGGATGAAATGGGCGCGTCGGACGAACCGATCGTTGGCGCGTCGGAGGAACCCGGCGCATCCGGGGAACCGAACGCGGCCGGCGTATCCGGCGGGGAGGATGAAGCCGCGGCGGAGCCCGCCACGGAGGAAGCCTTCGAGGCTTACAGGGACTACCTCGTGGAATACATGACAAATTACGACGGCGTCGGCGACGGGAGCTTTGACGAGAGCGCCCGGGCGATGGCGCTGGGCGAGATGGACAGCGTCGCTTTCGGCGCGGATGTGAATGCGTTTCCGTTTGAGATGTACGTCACGCAGTTTGGCGCTAAGGACTACGCGGCCTTTGCCGCGAGCGGCTAGCGCGATGGAACATGGATATTTTCGGGAGCGGGCCGCTGCGGCCCGCTCTCTTTTTGACCGCGGGAAAAAATGCGTCCCGGCGGTGATTCTTTTCGCTGAATATTTACAGTTTGTTAAACACAATGAGGCCAAAGTGGATTATGCTGTAATCAAATGAATTTTTAAATGCTTTATGGGTGATACGCATGAAATTTAAACAGAAGCTTGCACAGTTCATGTATGGCCGCCGGGGAACGGACGATTTTTCGCGCTTTCTTGTTATCGCGGCGCTGGTCCTCATCATCCTGTCCTGGATTTTCAGCAAGGTCGGCGTTGTCAAGTCCCTGTTTTATCTGTTGGGTCTTGCCGCCCTTGTGTATTCCTGTTTTCGCATCATGTCCCGCAACATCTACAAGCGCCAGCAGGAAAATAGCTGGTACCTCAAAAAGCGCGCCGCCGTGAAAAGATGGTTCCGCTCGCTGCGGGATCGCTGGCAGCAGCGGAAGGATTACCGTTTTTTCCGCTGTCCGTCCTGCCACACGCTGCTGCGCGTGCCGAAAAACAAAGGAAAGCTGCTCCTTACCTGCCGCAAGTGCGGAAACCGATTTGAGAGGAAAACATGAATCCCTATGAAGTGCTTGGCGTTTCGCCTGATGCTTCGGATGACGACGTGGCCAGGGCATATAAGCGTCTGGCGAAGAAGTACCACCCGGATTTAAACCCCGATAACGAGGAAGCGGCTCGCAAAATGGGGGAGGTGAACCGCGCCTACGACGATATAAAGGCCATGCGCCAGCGGGGCGAGAGCTATCAGACCTATTATAATCGCCAAAACCGCGGGGCAGACCCCGGCCAGACGGCCTATGGCAGCCCCTTTGACCCCTTTGGCCGCGTATGGCACGACCAGACGGCGGGAAGCAGCACCGGCCGCCGGCGGCACTCGCCGGTGCGGACGGTCATTATCGTCATACTGGTATTTTACCTTGTCCGCGTTATCGCCGCGCTGCTCTTCGGAGGGTTCGGGAGCTACGGCGCAGCCGGAGGCCTCGTCATGCCGGGCGGCTACGACCCCGGATACGGATATTATCAGACGATACCATAATATAAATATATAACAACAGGGAGCGCGCCGCGAATCAATCAGCCATTCGCGGCGCGCTCTTATATATTTTTCAGATTTTTTCAGTGTCGGCCTCCGCCGCCACCGCCGCCGTGGCCTCCAAAGCCTCCGCCGTGACCGCCACCGCCTCCAAAGCCGCCGCCTGGCCCTCCGCCAAAACCGCCGGAGCCGCCGGGACGTCCGCCGCCTCTGCTGCTGAAGCCGGAGCCGGGACCGGGGCCGGGACGTCCGCCGCCGCCGAATCCGCCGGGGCCGCCCGGGCCTCTCGGGGGACGGGGGCCGGGCCCCGGACGGCGGCCATACCAGTCGCGGTACAGGCGGTGTCCGCCAAACCAGAAGATGGGCCAGAAGCCGCCGCCATAGCCCCAGCCGCGCATACGGCTGTACCGGCTGACGGACACAATGACCCAGATGATGACAAGAAGAATGATGAGAGTGAGAATGCCCATGAAGCTGCCTCCTTTGCGCTCCGGCTCATATTCGTAATAGCCGTCGGATGAATCATCATACGCGCCGTCTGCGGCGCTGCCGACAGACGTGACGCCGTAATAGTCAAGATACCACTCGTACAGCGCGTCGACAAGGCTCTGGACGCCCTCGTCATATTCGCCGCTGTCGATGTCGTCCCAGAAATACTCGTCCAGATACTCTGCGGCTGTGTCGTCTGTGAACACGCCGTCGATTCCGTTGCCGGTGGAAAGCCAGCCCCGTTTTTCATTGGCCACAAGGAGCAGGAGCATACCGTTTGCCTCGTCCTGACTGCCGACGCCCCAGTCGTTCAGGAGCTGAAGGGAGGCGATTTGCGTGTCCTCGTCCAGATAGCTCACCGTGACCACGACGATCTGCGCCTCGTCGCACTGTTCTTCCAGAACGGCATTGTAATTTACGATGAGCTCCTCCGTCTGCGAGGACAGGACGTTTGCGTTATCCTGCACATAGAAATCATCGCCGGTTCCCGGCTCCAGACTGACGGCCAGCGCCGGGCAGGTCAGAAGGATCGATACGATAAGCGCCGCAAGAGCGGTTTTTATATGTTTCATAGCCGTCACCTCATGCAAACTTTTCCGGCAGGCTCACAAAGGAAAGCGCCCGGAGGATGTTCGTAGGAAAGGGGCGTATGGTCGTTTGGATAAAGTCGTCTACATAGTCGTTATAGGCGGAGGCGGATATCACGCGCTGGGCGGAGAAAAAATCGGAGACGATGGATGCGTAGTCATCGTTGCTCTCGGGGAGGGACGCGCCGCTTTGCACCTCGGCGTCGAGATCCGAAACAGCCTGATACAGCGTCTGGTTTGCCGCGTAAATGTCGGAGATGTCGCCGGACTGCATGGCGTCGGCCAGAGCCTGTCGGCTGTCCCGCACGGCGGCATAGCTGTCGGCAAGCGCATCGGCGCCGTTTATGACGGACAGGAGCCTGTTTGCGTAGTTGATACAGGCGTTTATCTGGTCGCCGGGACAGGTGTGGTCGCCGTAGTCCGCGAGAAGCGCGCTGTCAAAAAAGCCGTCCTCCACGGCGGCGCAGGCCTTGGAAAGGCTCCTGTGACAGCCGATCAGACTGAAGATAACGACCGCCAGCACAAAGACGGTCACAGCAGTACCGCGTTTTTTGAAAATGTCCATATAAGACGCCTTTCCCGCCGGGGATCAGCCCTGCATCTCAAGGAGCTTCTGCTTGAGCTCGCCCTCGATGCGGCTGAGCTCGACCTCGGCCTGAGCGCGGCGGGCGCGGCCGTCGTCCTGTACCCGGCGCACGTCCTCCAGCGTCGCGATAAGCTCCTGATTCGTCTGGGTGAGCGTTTCTATGTCCACGATGCCCCGCTCGGCCTCGGCCGCGATATCCACAGAGCCGGTGTGCAGAGCGGCGGCGTTTTTCCGCAGGAGCTCGTTTGTCACCTCGCTGACGTTGTGGGAGGCGTCCATCGCCTGCTGGGAGTGGAACAGGCTCATGGACAGCACCATCTGGCTTTTCCAGAGGGGGATGGTGTTGACGATGGCCGTCTGTATTTTTTCCGCCATAAGGGAGTCGTTGTTCTGTATCATACGGATTTGCGGCCCCATCTGGATGGAAATCATGCGCGTAAGCTCCAGATCGTGTATCTTCTTCTCAAAGCGGCCGAGAAGGTTTGCGAAATCGTTCGCGGCCTGAGCGTCCTCGGGAAGGCCGGACTGCTCGGCTTTTTTTACGAGCTCGGGAAGCTCCGTCGAGCGAAGCTCCTCGATACGCAGCTTTCCGGCGATGATGTACATGGTGAGCTCCTTGAAATATTCCTGGTTCATCTCGTACATCTTATCCATGGTCACGATGTCCTTGTTCAGGGTGATATAGTGCTGATCCAGCGCGGCGGTTATCTTATCGACGCTCGCTTCCGCGCTGTCATAGCGGGATTTGAGGTCGCCTATGCCGCGGGACGCGCGGCTGAAGAGCTTCTTGATGCCTTTGGGCGCTTCCGTCTCCTCGGGGCTGAGCCCCTGAAGCTGGGTAACAAGGCTTGTGAGCATATCGCCGACCTCGCCGAGATCCTTCGAGCGGACGGCGTCAAGGGCCTGAGCGGAGAAATCCGAGATATTTTTCTGGGCGTTGGAGCCGTAAGCCATGACCTGAGCGGAGTCCGTGATGTCTATCTTCTTGGCAAACTCCCGCACGGCGGCCTGCTCAACGGGCGCGAGAGTGTCGATATCCAGCTTTTCCGCCGGGACATCCGGCGTTTCCTGTCCCTGAACGGCGGGAGCCTGCGCCGTGCCCGGGGCGGGCTGTTCCGCGGCGGCCATGGCCGCGGGCGCCGGGTCGAGCGTGAGGTTGAAATCAAACGTCTTTTCTTCAGCCATAGTAGTTTTCCTTTCCGTTTGTTGTCGGGGTATTTTTATTCTTCGTTCACGCGGAGCCTTCGGCTTTTCTGATGAGCTCGTGGAGCTCGTCCTTTTCCAGCAGGCCCTCGCGCTCAAGAAGGCTCTGCATGACGCGGATATCCGTGTCGATGTTCATGGCGTCGTTGCGGTACAGGGCGTCGAGCTGCTTTTCAAAGGCGGCTATCTCCGTGTCCAGCATCCGGGAAATCTGCTCTCTTGATGAGGCGATGTTATCGCCGTCCAGCTTCTGCGCGCTCATGCGGTCGTAGGCGTTCAAAAGCCCGATGGTGGAGGGCAGGAAATAGCTCTGGAATTTCCTTATCTGCCGGATATCGGAAGGGTCGTCTATCGCGTCTCTGGCGATACGGTCGCTCAGGGATATGAGCTTTTCTATCTTTTCCGACACGGCGCTCTCGCCGATGGACGCGGAAAGACGCTCCATCTCTCCGTGGGCGCGCGCCGCTTCCGCCAGAAGGGCGTCCGTTTCCTCGCCGTAAGACACGGGCTCCGGCTCCGGCTTCGGATCGGGGACATATTCCGTCACCGGGGGCGCCAGCCTGTCCGCCAGAAGCCACGCCGCCGCCGTCACAAGGGCGGCAAGCAGAAAATGCCGCAGCGCGTACAGAGGGAATATCAGCGCGTACAGCGCGAACACCGCCGCCGCGATATATATCGGTATTGCCGAACGCCGTTTTACCTCGCGCATGACAGCGCACCACCAAGCCTTTCCGTCTGGTCATTCATGACATTATTTTATTCTAAATCAACAATAACGTCAAGGCCTACTTGCGTATTTTGCCCAACATATGGTATACTATAAACGAGCTGCGGGGGAGCCCGGCGGTTCTCTGACGGGAACGGCTGGGAAGAGCGGCCGGACAAAGCCGGCGCGCCCCTCCCTATATAAAAGCCCGCCGCGCGCGACAAGGCTGAATCATATTATGCAGCAGAGGAACACGATGACAACGATAAAAATTGCGCCCTCTATCCTTTCGGCGGACTTTGCCCGTCTTGGAGATGAGGTGCGCGAGGTTCTGCGCGGCGGCGCGGACTACATCCATGTGGACGTTATGGACGGGATATTTGTGCCGAATATCTCCATCGGCATCCCGGTGGTGAAAAGCCTGCGAAGGGCGTTTCCTCAGGCCTTTCTGGACGTGCATCTCATGATAACCCGTCCCGTGCGCTATGTGGACGCCTTCTGTGCGGCGGGAGCCGATCTTCTCATGTTCCATGTGGAGGCGGACACGGCGGAGAATATCTCCAAGGCGATAGCGGACGCGAAGGAGCGCGGCGTGAAAACCGGCCTTTCCGTCAAGCCCAAAACGCCGGAAACGGCGATTTTCCCCTGGCTTTGCGACATAGATATGGCGCTTGTGATGACTGTGGAGCCCGGATTCGGCGGGCAGCGCTTCATGGCCGATCAGATACCGAAAATCCGGGCGCTGCGCGCCAGGATAGATGCGAAAAACCCCGTCTGTGAGCTGGAGGTGGACGGCGGCATCGTGCGGGATACCGCGGCTGTCGCGATAGAGGCCGGGGCGAATGTCCTCGTGGCCGGAAGCGCCGTTTTCGGAATGCCCGACCCGGCGGCGGAAATAGAAAAACTTCGGAACAAGTGAGAATACAGTCATGGCATTTTTCCCCGCGTCCTTTGAGGCGCTCATAGATCGCTTCGCATCCCTGCCCGGTATCGGCCGAAAAAGCGCGCAGAGGCTTGCTTTCCATGTCCTGTCGCTGCCGGAGGGGGAGGCGGAGGGCTTTGCCGAGGCCATATTGGAGGCGCGGCGGAGCGTGCATACCTGCCCCGTATGCCAGAACCTGACGGACGGGGAGCTGTGCGGCGTCTGCGCCGATGAACGGCGCGACCGTTCCGTTATCTGCGTCGTGGCGGAGGCGCGGGACGTGGCAAGCCTTGAGCGCAGCCGGGAATATAACGGCGTGTACCATGTCCTGCACGGCGTCCTTTCGCCCATGAGCCACATCGGGCCGGACGATATCCGTATTTCCGAGCTTGTCGCGCGGGTGGCCGGCGGCGGCGTGCGGGAGGTCATCATGGCCACTAACCCCGACACGGAGGGAGACACTACGGCGCTTTACATCGCCCGGCTGCTAAAGCCCTTCGAGGTGCGGGTAACGCGCCTTGCCTACGGTATCCCCGTGGGTTCCAATCTGGAATTTGCCGACGACGCCACGCTCATGCGCGCGCTTGAGGGTCGGCGGGAGATATAAGGCTGCGCCCGAAATATACGGCGTTCCCGTAATATTTTCCCGATGCGCGGGTATAATCATACCATATATGAACTTTACGGGCAGGTCCGTTCATACCGGCCCGCAGTTATACTATTACATACTACATAAAAAAGGAGCAGAAATTATCTAACATGGCACAAAAACTGAAAATCATGGCGCTTGGCGGTCTCAACGAGATCGGCAAGAATCTGTACGTTTACGAGTACGGCAAGGATATCCTTGTCGTGGACTGCGGCATGGGCTTTCCCGACGAGGATATGTACGGCGTCGATGTCGTCATCCCCGATATCACCTATCTGATCCAGAATAAAGAGCGTGTGCGCGGCATCGTGCTTACCCACGGGCATGAGGATCACATCGGCGCCATGCCCTATGTGATGCTGAAGCTCGACTGCCCGGTATACGCCACGCGGCTGACGGCGGGCCTTGTGCGCCTGAAGCTGGAGGAGCACGGTCTGGCGGACAAGGTGAAGATCATCACGCACTCCGCGGGTGACGTTTTCCGCGTAGGCGTCTTCCAGTGCGAGCTGGTGCATGTGAACCACTCCATCCCGGACAGCGTTGCCGTGGCCATCAAAACGCCCATCGGCACGGTCATACACACCGGCGACTTCAAAATAGACCTGACGCCCATCGAGGGCGGCGTTTTCGATTTTACCCGCTTCGCCGAGCTTGGGAAGGAGGGGGTACTGGCGCTTTTGTCCGATTCCACGAATGTGGAGCGCCCCGGCTATTCCGAGTCGGAGCATCACGTCGGGGAGAGCATGGATAAGCTTTTCCGCGGCTGCGACAAGCGCATCATCGTCACCACCTTTGCCTCCAATGTCCACCGCATCCAGCAGATCATCGACTGCGCCCACCGCTATAAACGGAAGGTCGGCATCACCGGCCGCAGCATGGAAAACGTCATCAAAATGGCGGTGGAGGAGGGATACATGAACGTCCCCAAGGACGTGCTGGTCGACCTTAACAAAATCAATACCCTCCCGCCCGCAAAAACGGTCGTCATCTCCACGGGCAGTCAGGGCGAGAGCATGTCCGCCCTTTACCGCATGGCCTTTTCCGAGCACAGGCAGGTGAAGATAGGCGCGGGGGACAGGGTCATCATTTCCGCTTCCGCCATCCCCGGCAACGAGCGTTCCGTCACGAAGGTCATCGACGAGCTGTTCTGGAAAGGCGCGGAGGTCATCTATGATCGCTCCATGGACATCCATGTGTCCGGCCACGCCTGCCAGCAGGAGCAGATGACCATGATGGCGCTGACAAAGCCCCGCTTTTTCATCCCCGTACACGGCGAGCACCGAATGCTCTGCCGCCATGCGGAGCTCGCCAAGGAAATGGGCATTGCCGCCAACCACATCGTCGTCGCCGATCTGGGGGAGATCATTGAGCTTACGCCAAAGAGGATACAGAAAAACGGCGTCGTGCCCTCGGGCCGCACGCTTGTGGACGGTACCATCGAAGGCGGCGTGCAGAACGTCGTTCTGCGCGACCGCCAGCATCTGGCGCAGGACGGCATGCTCGTCGTTATCATGACCGTGTCCACACAGGACGGCACGATGATATCCGAGCCGGAAATCATCACCCGCGGCTTTGTATATGTGAAGGACAACGCCCAGCTCATGGAGGAGATGCGCCGGGTGGTGTCCGAGAGCATCGACTCCTGCGAGCGCCAGCATATCACCGACTGGGCGGGCATCAAGGGGAAGGTCAAAACGAACCTCACCGGCTATCTCTATAAGGCCACCCGCCGCAGCCCCATGATCCTGCCGGTCATCATGGAAGTCTGAGCTTGCGATGAACATACAGATATTTGGCAAAAACAAATGCTTCGACACGAAAAAGGCCGAGCGTTATTTCAAGGAGCGCCGGATAAAATACCAGTTTGTGGACATCCTGCGCTACGGCATCAGCCGCGGCGAGCTCACAAGCGTCAAAAACGCCGTGGGGCTCGATGCGCTGAGCTCCGCGCCGGAGGTGTCGTATCTGGCCTATGACAGCGATAAGATAGAACGGCTCCTCGAATGCCCGGAGCTTCTGAACACGCCCATCGTGCGAAACGGCAAGCAGGCCACCGTCGGCTACCGCCCGGAGGTCTGGAAAGCATGGGAATAAAAACGTTCTGCCGCGGGATCGCCGGATCCTGCGGCAGCAAAGAAGCTGATTGTAAAAACGCCGCCCATACGGGCGGCGTTGGAGTTTTTCAGTCAGATGAGGTTCAGCAGCAGGGTCAGGATAACGAAAGCGAGAGCGACCCACTTCGTCATCTTCGCAAGCTTTGCGTCCCAGGTCTTGGCCTTCGACTTTGTCATAAAGGTGTCCGCGCCGCCGGCGATAGCGCCGGAAAGGCCGGAGCGCTTGCCGCTCTGGAGCAGGACGACGGCGGTCATGAAGATCTCGGTGAGAAGAAGCAGTATCGTCAAAACAATTCTCATATCAGTTCATCCTTTTCATAAAATAACATATTTACTTATATCACAAAAGAATTACGAAAGCAAGAGTTTTGACGCAGTTTTTTCCAAGATTATGGGGTTTCGAGGAATTTTCCCGTCCGCCGCGAACGGCGGCGTCATGCCGGGCCCAACAAAACGCTGCGGGATCCGGGCAAGATTTTTTCCCGTTCATCGGGGGAAAATAAACAAAATTTAATTGAATTATTTGCGGCGGCGTGCTATATTGTACTTGCATCTGCACAGCTCAGTGTGCATATTTTTCACCCTATTGGTTAGTATAAGCTAACCTACAGGACGGCGCACCTGTCGGCGGCGCTTTGGAAGCAGCGGAGGGCGATAAGGCAGACGCCGCCGGAATACGGAAATCCGAGAGGAGTGACATGGAAATGAAGGACAAAAAGCGCTCCACATGGAGCTGGGTCTTCGAGTTCGCGGGGGAGCGGAAAGGCGCGTACATAGCCAGCGTCGCGCTGGCGGTCCTCAGCGTCCTTTGCCAGATGCTGCCGTATCTAATCATGGCGAACCTTATCGCGGGGCTGCTGGACGGCGATCGGGATTTTCGGGGCATGCTCGTGAAATGCGGCTGGATGGCGCTGTGCTTTCTCGGGAAGCAGCTGTTTCACGCTCTTTCCACCGCCCAGTCCCACAAGGCCACCTTCCATGTGCTGGGAACCATGCGTAAGCGGGCGCTGGCGCGGCTCTCCGTCATGTCTCTGGGCGACGTGCGGAGCTACGGCTCCGGCGATCTGAAAAACATCATCGTGGAGCGGATCGACAGCGTGGAGACGACGCTGGCCCATATCCTGCCGGAGTTTACGTCCAATCTTCTGGCCAGCGTGCTCATGCTGGCCTATCTGTTCGTTCTGGACTGGCGCATGGGGCTTGTGGCCCTCGTCACCGTCCCCGTGGGGCTGATCTTCTACATGGGCATGATGCTCGACTACCAGCCCAACTATGAGCGCACCGTCCGGGCCACCAAAAACCTGAACGACACGGCGGTGGAGTACATCGGCGGCATCGAGGTCATCAAGGTGTTCGGCAAGGTGAAGGGCTCCTATGAAAAATTCGTGGCGGCGGCAAGGGAGGGCGCGAACAGCTTTATCGACTGGATGAAGAAAAACAACGTGTTCTTCTGTCTGGCGATGACGGTGATCCCCGCCACACTGATAACCATTCTGCCGGTGGGAATCCGTTTCGTGTCAAACGGGACGCTGCCGGCCTCGGCGTTCGTCCTGATCGTCATGCTGGCCGTGGCTCTGTTCGAGCCGGTCATCACCTGTCTGGCCTATTCCGATGATCTGCATGTTCTGGACTCCGTCATGGGGCAGATCACAGGCATCATATCCGCCAAGGCGCTGGAGCGCCCGGATCGGGACAAAGCAACGCCGCAGGACTGCTCCGTGGCGTTTGAAAACGTCCGTTTCGGCTACAGCGAGAAAGAGGTCCTCCACGGCATCACCCTGTCCATGAAGCCGGGCACGGTGAACGCCCTTGTCGGCCCCTCCGGCAGCGGAAAATCCACCATCGCGAAGCTTCTGGCATCCTATTGGGATGTGAACGATGGAAGCATCACGGTGGGCGGCGCGGACATCCGGGATCTGTCCGCCGAAACCTACCACAGGCAGATCGCCTATGTCTCTCAGGACAGCTTCCTCTTTGACGATACCGTTATGGAAAATATCCGCATGGGCGACCCCTCCGCCACCGACGAGGAGGTCGTGGAGGCGGCGCAGAAATGCGGCTGTCACGAGTTCATCACGGAGCTGGAAAACGGGTATCAGACCGTGGTGGGCGGCGCGGGAGGACATCTGTCCGGCGGCGAGCGGCAGCGCATCTCCATCGCCCGCGCCATGCTGAAAAACGCGCCCATCATCATTCTGGACGAGGCCACCGCCTACACCGACCCGGAAAACGAGGCCGTTATCCAGCAGTCTATCGCAAGGCTGACGGCGGGCAAGACCCTGATCGTGATTGCCCACCGCCTGTCTACGATCACGGACGCAGACCAGATCATCGTCATCAACGACGGGCAGGTCGAGGACGCCGGAACCCATGAGGAGCTGCTGGGCAGGCACGGCCTGTACGAGCAGATGTGGAACGCGCACATTTCCGTCAAGGATTCACTGGAGGGGGTGGCAAGCCATGCTTAAGACCTTAAAAAGCTTTTTTGCTTTCTGCAGCGAGGAAAACCGCCTGCGGTTTTACCGCTCTCTTGCATTGGGCGTTGTGGAGGCGCTGTTTTCCGCGCTGAAAATCCCGGCTATCGGCGTATGTCTCATGGCGCTGCTGGACGGGAACATTACCGCCGCCGCCGTCTGGGGCAGCGTCGGCATCATGCTGGCTTCCGTTTTGGGGCAGGCTCTCTGCAAATACTTTTCCACCATGCAGCAGACCCGGGGCGGCTACCTGACCTGCGC
>CAZEXC010000041.1:0-12478 GCA_964516625.1 uncultured Oscillospiraceae bacterium
CGTTCATCGGGGCGGCGGACGACAAGATACGCTGCGGGAAATGAAATTTGGGGATTAAAGAAATTTGGGGATTGTTATTTCCCGATAAATAAAGTATAATACAAATAAGTACGTGTCATTTTTTTATCAGCGGCTACCCGCTGGGAAAGGAGAATTTCATGAAGTGCAGCAAGATCCTTGCCATGGTCCTGTCCTTTTGCCTGCTCCTGTCGGTGAGCGCTTTCGCCTCGTCCGAGGCGCTGGACACCTCCATGGGCGGCTCGGCGACCAGCAGGCCGCCCGATAACTCCACCAAGGCGGTGGATATCCTCGGGACCCGCGCCGCTATCTACATCGAATACGGCGAGGACGGCTATGCCGTTTCCCAGAACGTGACCGACGACTATGAGGTACAGCTCCAGGGGGATATCGAGACGCCCTCTGCGGGTCAGCCGTATACCCTCGGCGGCGTGTACATCTACTGCGGCGCGGAGGCCTGGGACGAGGAGGAAGAGGTCGGCAACTCCGGCATCGTCATCAACCAGCTCACCGACGAGGATACCCCCGTCGTGTTTGGCGGCGAGGAGGACTATTACGAGGCCCCCGACGGGCAGGAGTATAACTCCGTCATCGTCATGGAGGTGGGCGAGGACGAGGAGCTTGCCGCCGACGCTACCGAGACGGCTCCCGGCGTGGGCATCGCCTACAACGGCTCCGCTATCGAGATGAAAAACGTCTATGTGGAGTCTAACGGCACCGGCCGCCCGAGCGTCCATATGCCTTCCACCTCCCGCGACGCCAACGCCACCCAGCTGGCGGATCTCATCTGCGTGGACAGCACATTTATAAACCACTCCACCCGCGCCCTGCTTCTCATGGGCGGCGACGTGTGGTTCCTCAACTCCACCGTCCTGACCAATTCCTGGGGCGGTCTGAGCTATGACAACACCAGCACGACCATGTACGTCGTAAACTCCGACGTGGAGAATATCGGCACCGGCGGCTACGCCATCTATGACGCCGCCGGCTGCACCGCCTTTGTGTACGGCTCCCGCGTCGCCGCGGGCAACACCGGCATCACCGTCTGCCGCAACGCCGTTTTGACCGTGGACAGTCTGGACGCGGCGGACGAGACGGCCACAGCGCCCTATGACGGCGAGGCCGATCTGACGGTTCCCTCCGCCACGGAGGGGCGCACGGAGATCGTCGCTTACGACTATCCCGTCAAGATGCACGCGGATATGGCCGGAGCCGATTCTCAGGCCGTCGCTTATATCAACAACGCCTATATCTCCAGCATGACCGAGGATATCCTGTTTGCCGACGGCACGGATTACGCCGACCAGATCGAGGCCGGCAACGACGGCGGCGACGTAACGGAGCTGCTGAAGACCTCTTATACCGGCGTCAGCGGCCTGATCAGCGAATATCAGTCCGGCGCGCTGGTGTTCATCTCCAGTCACAGCGGCAAGGTCGTTTTCGATAACTGCGAGCTTGCGAGCCGCACCGGCGTCCTTGTCCACAGCATGTTCAGCTATGACTCCATGGCCTCCGGCATCTATCCTGTGGACGGCGCGGAGTATGTGGGCGACGAGGTCGTTATCTCGAATATGAGCGCCGAGGGCGACATCCTCCACGAGGACTATATGCGTAAGATGACGGTTTCCCTCGAAAATGCGGAGCTGACCGGCGCGGTCGTCGGCACGACGCTCGCGGCGTGGAACGCCTACTGGGAAGATGCCGTGGCGGCGCTTCCCGAGGACGAGCTGGAGGAGGCCACCGACGATATGACCGCTCTGGAGGCCACGCTTGCCAAGGTTATCTACAACGACGCCTATGAGACCCTGTGGGGCGTTCGCATGAGCGTGGACGCGGATTCCGTCTGGACTGTGACGGGCGACTCGAACCTCTACAGCTTTGTGATGGAAGACGGCGCTGCGGTGCAGGCGGCGGACGGCGCGGAGCTTACGATCTATGTGGACTGCGCCATGTCGAACGACGAGCTTGCGTATGACACGAGCACCGGCACGCGGATAGACGCCTTCGAGCCGGGCGTGGAGTATACCGGCGTCGTTATCCTCGTTTCCGAGGGCGGCGCGTCCGGCGAAGCTTCCGGCGAGGCGTCCGGGAGCACCATCACCCTCGGCCCTGACACCCTGAGCGCGCTGGGTATCGAGACCACCTATAAAGACGGCGCTTACATGGTTTCTCTGGGTTCGCTGCTGGATGCTCTGGGCGCGGATCTGAGCTATGACGAGCAGACCGGCACCGTTACCGTGACGGACGATTCGGGCGCCATCGGCGCGCTTATCGCAGGCGCTGCGGGCTGACGGAGCGGATCGGAAAAAGCAAAGTACACATACAAAAATTTCAGAATGTTTTTCCCGGCGCGTAAGCGCGTCGGGAAAAACATTTTTGTGAGATCGAGCGTTACTGCATGAGAAAACTGACTGTTATTCTACTTACCATAACCATCGTACTGCTGGGCGCGGGCATTTTGGGCTGCGCCGCCCACGCGGCGTCCGCCCTTGCCGCGGAAGAAACGGAGGCTACCCCGGCGCCCATACGGAAGCTGGCCGTCACCGGCCAGTCGGCGCATCCGGCGCTTATGGGCGTCAGCGCCCACGGCGATTTTATCCCGGAGGGCACGGTGTCGCGAAGCGAGCTGTGCCAGATCCTCTATTCCATGCTGGAAGGGCTTTCCGACGCGGAAGCGCCTTTCTCGGATTTCGCGTCCGGCCAGAAGGGATATGAGGAAGCCTCCGCGCTGTATGACGCGGGACTTTTGTCGGATATCATGGACGGGGACGCGCTGTATCCCCGGCTCTACGTCACCCGTCAGGATCTGACGAGCGTCCTCGTAAAGCTTGCCCAGAGACTTGAGGGGGATCAGGCGCAAAACGCGAAAACGCTGGCCGCGGAGGTGGCCTCCGGGCAGACCTCCGAGTCCGGCGCGGCCGGGGGCGACAAGGAGCCTGTGCTGCGGCAGGAGCTTGCGGTCGTTTTGGAGCGTCTGGCGCAGCGCGAGCCGGACGAGGCGGCGCTTTTTCTGCGGGAGCTTCTGCCCGCGGATATCGACAGGGACTGCTTTGCATGGGCGTATATCGCGGACGCGGTGGCGGACGGCGCTGTCGAGCCCATGGAGGCCGGTGTCCACCGCGCCTACAACTGGCTTTACGCCACGTGGGAAAACGGGACGCTCATCGTCGATATGGACTACGGCGTATGGACCTTCGGCCTTGACGGGGCTTATACCACCGGCGACGAGGAGCTGGACGGCTATCTTGCCGGGATACTGGAGGCTATCGGCGCGGAGGAGCTGTCCACGGAGGAGGCTCTCGAGGCCGCCTATCTGCACGTAAAATACAACTATGAATACATGGTGAGGCCGGAGGATCTGGACTCCGTGCCGGTGGCGCAGACCGGCTGGGAATATGACCGGGCGGTACGGTTTTTCCGCTACGGCGGGGGAACCTGCTACGGCTTTGCGGCGGCTTTCGGCCTGCTTGCCAGAGCGCTGGGGGAAAACGCCTATATTGTAGCCGCGGAGGTAAACGAGTTTTATGCTCCCCACGGCTTTGTGGTCATCCCGGAGGACGGGGTGGACTGGATATACGACGTGGAGCTGGAGGCCACGCGCCAGGAGCGCCATGCGGATCTTGAGCTGTTCCATATAGAAAACCATGTGATATACAACTACTGGTACGAGCCGGATTGGGCCGAAGGATGACCCGCGTCTATCTTTTTTGCCGGGAGGGGACGCCGCTGCCGGTATCGGCGGCTTCCCTGCTGCCTTCCTGGCGGCGGGAGCGGCTGGAACGCCTGCGGCGGCCCGAGAGCAGGCAGGAGAGCCTGAGCGCGGGGCTTTTGTATGCTTTCGCGCTGCGGGCATGGGGCGCGGATCCCGGCCGGGAGGTGACGTTTCTGCCGGCGGGAAAGCCGATCCTCGCCGGTCGGCAGGACGCTTTTTTCAGTCTGTCCCATTCCGGGGACTATGCCATGTGCGCCGTGAGCGGCCGACCCGTGGGGGCGGACGTGCAGCAGGAGCGCCCGGTAAAGCTGTCCCTTGCGCGGCGCTTCCATCCCCGGGAGCAGGAATGGCTGTCGCGTCTGCCCGAGCAGGAACGGCAGGCCGCTTTTTTTCGCTTGTGGACCCGGAAGGAAGCGTGGATAAAGGCGGAAAGCGGCGAGCGCGCGCTGTCGCTGGCGGAGGCAGACGTTATCCATACGCTGCCCGGCCGGTATTTCCGGGACTATGAACTGCCCGGCGGCTTTCACGCCGCCGTGTGCTGCGGGGAAAACGACATCGCCGAACCCGTCACGGTGGGACGGCAGGAGCTTCTGACGGGACTTTCGTAAACGGATTCCCTAAATTCATCACATCAGGAGGAAAATAGGAATGAAAAGGTTACTCAGTTTTATGCTGTCGCTGTGCATTGCGGCAAGCCTCTGCGCCGGGAGCGCGGCGTTTGCCTCCGACGAGGCGGACGCCGGGGACGCGGCGCTGAAGATTCTCTCCCGCGCTTATGAGACGCCGGAGGACGCGGGGCTCGACCTTGCGGGGCTTTACACAGGCGAGGATTACGGCGAGAGCCTCGGCGACGTGACGGTCGCCGCCGGAGAGAGCTGGCATGTCGAGGATAGCTGCGTCGTGGACAGGCTGGAGCTGGACGAGGGCGCGGAGGTGACGGCGGATTTTCCCGTCATCGTGTTCTTCTCGGAGAGCGATACGGTGGAAAACGGTCAGGTCATGGGAAACGTCCAGTTCGTCTCGGATTATGACGAGGCCGTTGCCATCGTCCACACCAACGATACCCACGGCTTTTTGTCCAACGAGCCCTATGTGAAGGGCCTCAAGACCCAGCTTGAGCAGTCCGGGCAGTACAGCCTCGTGCTGGCGGTCAGCGGCGGGGATCTGTTTGCGGGCGGCTATGCGGCGGCCCATGTGTACGAGGGCGAATATATCCCCTATATCATGTCCGATATCTACGATTACATGACCTGGGGCAACAACGACGCCGGCATCACCGATAAGGGGATAGGAACCTATTTCCTGTCCATCCTCGGAAACGCGTCCGGCGTTACGACGCTTCTGGCCAACCAGAACGCCGGAGAGACGATAGATATGGCGGCCTACGCCGCGGCCTATGAGCCGGCGGTGGGCGCGGAGGAATTTGTGGATCTGTATTCGTCCGTGCTGTCCCTCAATGACGACGGCTCCATTGATTACAGCGCCCTCGATCTTGACAGCTATTATCTGGAGGCGGGGGACAACGCCCTTGACGACGGCGCGCTGGTGGAAACGGCAAACGGCACTGTCATCGGCCTGTTCGGCGAGTCTACGCAGGGCGGCTCCATCACGGACGCATATTTTGCCGGCGGCCAGTCCACCATCACCGTGGCGCAGACCATGTCCGACGCCCTGCGGGAGCAGGGAGCGTCGGCTGTCGTCATGGTGTGCCACACCGGCTGGATGGGAGCCGATTCCACGGAGGCCAGCTCAAACGACACCAATACCGCGCAGGTCGCGCTTCGGACCACGGGCATCGACGCCATCGTGGACGGCCACACCCACTCCGTCATAAACGACGGCGAGGGCTGGCTGTTTGACGACTCCGACGCCGATACCATCGTGAATCAGGCGAACTGCAAGGGCGAGGCCATCGGCGTCATGTATCTGTACCTGAAGGACGGCGTGGTCGTCGGCAAGGACTGCGAGAACCTGACGCCGGAGGAGGACGGCACGTTTGCCGGCATCGAGCCGGACGCGGATATCCAGGCCAAGGTGGATCGCTGCTATGGACGGCTGGAGGCCGACGGCTACACCACCGTCTATGCCACCACCGACGTGTATCTCAACGGCGAGCGCATCGACGCGGGGGACGAGGGCGGCGGCGTCCGCGCCAATGAAACGAACCTCGGCGACCTCGTGGCCGACGGCATCCTTTACACCGCGCAGAAGCTCTGGGACGGCGATCCCATTTCCATCGCCCTGTACCCCGGCTTCTGGGTGCGCGCCTCTATCGCGGAGGGCGATATAACGCTGGTGGATGCGATGTCCGTTTTCGCGAACCCGCTGGTCATCTACTATGCGGAGTATACAGCCGAGGAGCTTGTCGGTCTGATGAACACCTCCTGCGCCAAGATGGGAAGCGAAAACAACAATATGTATCAGGTTTCGGGTCTTACCTGCGCCTACGACCCGGACACGTTCGAGGTCGTCACGCTCACCGTGGACGGCGAGCTTATCTATGACCACGGCGAGTATCTCGTCGGGGACGACTGGACGGTGGGCTGCGCCGCGGAAAAGGGCGGCGGCGATATGACGCTGACCGACGAGAGCACTATGATCGTGGCCTCCAACACGGAGATGGCCCAGTATTGGTGCGATTTTCTGGCCGAGGCGGACTATACTGTCTATCCTGACGAGGTAGCGCCCGCCGGGCGCGTCGTTCCCGCAGAGTGATTTTTGCCCTGCGCGGAAAAAGGCCCCCGTATGTTCCCTTCCCGGGAGCATACGGGGGCCTTGCCGTTTTTGGACTGTCGGTATTACAGCTTTTTCGACAGCATATCGGGGTTGGAGGCGTGAGCCAGAGCCTCCTGCTTTGAGATGCGGCCTGATCTACAGAGCCCCAAAAGGCTGGAGTCCATGGAAAACATACCGTCCGTGGCGGAGGAATAGATAAGGCCGTCTATCTGGTGTATTTTGTTGTCGCGGATCATGTTCCGAACGGCGGGGGTGGCGGTCATCAGCTCAAAAGCGGGCGTAACGCCGCTGCCGTCCGCAAGGGGAACGAGCTGCTGGGATACCACGGCCTGCAGGACGGAGGCGAGCTGCACGGCGATCTGCCGCTGCTGGGAGGGAGGGAAAACGTCGATGATGCGGTCGATGGTGTTGGCCGCGCCCAGAGTGTGCAGCGTGGACAGAACCAGATGGCCGGTTTCGGCGGCGGTCATGGCGATGGAAATGGTCTCAAAATCGCGCATCTCGCCCAGAAGGATGACGTCCGGGCTCTGGCGCAGGGAGGCGCGCAGCGCCACGACATAGCTTTCCGTGTCGGAATTTATCTCGCGCTGGGAGATGATGCTTTTTTTATGGCTGTGGAGAAATTCAAGAGGATCCTCCAGCGTGATGATATGCTTTTCATACTGCCGGTTGATGGCGTCGATGATGCACGCGAGCGTGGTGGATTTGCCGCTCCCGGCGGGGCCGGTGACGAGCGCAAGGCCCTTTTTGATGTTTCCGAGCTCGACGATCTGGCCGGGAATGCCCAGTGCCTGCGGGTCGGGAAGCTCAAAGGTGATGATCCTGATAACGGCGGCCAGAGAGCCGCGCTGGGAATAGGTGCTGACGCGGAAGCGGGAAAGACCGGGGATGGCAAAGGAAAAATCGTCGTCGCCGGTGCGAAGGAGCCGCTCGGTGTTCCGATGCGCCAGCTCGTATATCTGGCGGACAAGGGCCTCGGACTGATCCGGCATGATGCGCTCGCCGCCCGTCTGGTATATCCGGCCGCCCATTTTATAGGACAGGGGACGGCCTGCGATGATGAACAGATCCGAAGCGCCCTGATTTGTGGTCTGGGTCAGAAATTCTTTTGCATCCATATGGTTCATTCCTCCGTATCGCCGCTCAAAATGGCGGAAGGGTCGAAAAGGTCGATGGTCTGATCCGCTCCCCAGTCGTAGCTGGAGGACGTGTTCCAGGCGGTTATCTGGTAATGCCTGCCGTTCGCAAGCGTCTGCGCCGAAAGGGAAAGGCTCACGCAAAGCGCCTGATCTTCTCCCAGAAGCACGGAATAACTCAAAGCGTTTTCTCCGTCGGCGGTAAAGCTGACGCCGCTGATGTCCGACCGGGCGCGGGTCAGGACGCGGTCGAAAAAGCCGTCCTCCCCGCCGTCGGCGAGGCACTCGTCCATGATAGCCTCCAGCCGGAGAAGAATGTCGTTCGCCTCGTTTTCAGCCGCGTAATAGTCGGTGGTCCTGTCCGCGCTTTTCCGGCTCAGGCGCAGGTTTGCCTGAGCGCTGACGAGAGACAGGACGGAAAACGTCAGAAGGCACAGCATCACGAAGATCAGGACGATAGAGGCCGTGCCGGTGCTGATGACGTTTTTTTTCGGATCGTTTTCCATGGAATATCACTCCTGTCCGCCGGAGGGATAGCGGAGCTCCAGCTCGTAAATAAGCGCCCCGTCCGCGTCCAGCATGCGGATATGGGCGTTTTCCGCGCCGCCGTCCCGTTCGGTATAAATGCGAAGGGCATAGGCGGCGTCCTCCCCGCCGCAGGAGGAAAAGCCCGCGTCATAATACACGACGACCTCGTCCCCGTCCTGAACGGCGTCGGGGAAATAGTCCCGTATATCGGCCAGACCGCTGCCCGCGTATTTCACGACGGAGGCGGCGCTGGAAACGCTGGAGGAGGCAAAGCTCAGATCTCTGGCGGACTGGCTTGTCAGATGCGCCTGAACAAAAGCCCGGACGCATACGGCGCTTCCCAGAGAGAAAAACAGTATCGCGATAATGAGCTCCATGAGAAACAGGCTGGAGCGCGTATTTTTCAGGGTATTCAAAACGCCGGAAGCCCTCCTTCCCTTAGTTCTCGCTTCTTAAATGCAGAAGGTAACAGATGGTGTCGCCGCCGCTGTCGGCGGCGGAGACCTCCAAAAAGCCGCCGTCAAGCTCCTCGATGGAGAAGCCCTCCACCGCGATGACCTGCTCCCCCTGAGCGCGCGTGGCCTGAGCGTCCGCGCGCACGGTCAGCTCGCAGAGGTAATCATCCTGCGCGTAAATGTATGTAAGGTATGTCACGCCGTTTATATCGTCCGACAGGACGAGGGCGTCCCCGCCTTCAAAGTCCGACACGGCTACCTGACCGGAGGCGTCGTGGCGGCGTATTTTTTCCGCCACATAGGAGATGGCGGTGCGGGTGGAATATGTGTCCTGCATCTGCTCCACGGTAGACTGGTACACGCGGATGCCGATCATAATGACGATGAAAGCCGCGGCGGCGAAAACGCAGAACAGGCTCAGGGTGAAGAACAGGTCGGTGGCGTGGCTCCGGCTGTTCCTGAAGCCTGCGGCGGCCGGTTTCCGGGTTTCCGTGTCCATGGGTCTGCCTCCTTACTGGTTCCGGGTGACGACGGTCACGTCCGGCATCAGGTTCGAGCCGATGACCTCGTAAATGACGAGGTATTTGCCGCTGTCATACTGAAGGCCGTAATGCTCCTCGAGATAATCAAGGCTGTCGGGATAAAAGCCCTCCAGCGCGTAGCAGTGGACGGCGCTTTGCAGGATGGTGCTTTCGAGCCCCTCGCGCTCCTGCGTGTCGGTTATCTCGCTGAGGCTTGAAAGGCCGATCAGGAAAGCCGCCATGATGCACGCGAACACGGCCACGGAGACCACACGGCCTGTGGGGAGCCTGCCGAGCAGACGCCGCTTTGCAAAACGGTTCATAAAAGCCTCCGTCTCAGCCGATGTTCGACATGATGCCCATCAGGGGCAGCATGACGGACAGGAGGATAAGCCCCACGGCCACAGAGAGGATGGCCACCAGCGTGGGCTCCAGCTTTGAAATGGTGCTGGCCATCTGATCCTGTACCTCCTCGTCGTACTGGATGGATATCTGCTCCATAATGTCGTCCATGGCGCCGGTCTTTCCGCCGAGACTGACCATGCGGGCATAGACGCCGGAGAACATCCCCGTTTCCGTGATGGCTTCGGCAAAGCTGCTCCCCTGAGCAAGAAGCTCCTGGATTTCCCTGACCTTCCGGCCCACGACCGGGTGCTCCACCAGACGGGAGACCATATCAAGGCTCTGGTCGATGTCAAGGCCGCTGCTGAGGGAAAGATGCATGCCGCTGGCAAAACGGGCGCAGGCGATTTTTTCCCGGAGTTTTTTTGAAACGAAAAAGCTCGCGCCGCCGGTGCGCTTCCGGCCGCGGCCCGTGCCGAAGAAGTAAAACAGAACCGCCGCCAGAACAAGAACGACGGCGACTATCACGATGCCGTACCGGCTAACGGAGGCGCTCAAGGACAAAAGCGCGCCGGAAATGCCGGTGAGCTGGGCTCCGAGCTGCTCGAAGACCTGATTGAATACCGGCAGAACCTTTATCATCAGCACCAGCAGCACGACGACCATCATCCCGAGCATGACCAGCGGATAGGTGACCGCGCCCTTGATGCTCTTGGCGATATAGTCTTCCCGGCGGTAGTAGTCCTCAAGCGACTGCATCACGTCGTCGAGCTTGCCGGACTGCTCGCCGAGCTGGACCATGCTGCACATATAAGAGGGAAAGCACCCCGCGCTCTCCAGCGCGTCGTAAAGGCTGCCCGTCTGTTCCATGCGCCCGCGCAGGTCGGTCAGAAGCTCCTTTCCCTCGCCGGCGGGGGTATCCTCCGCCATGATGGAAAGACCCTCCAGCGAGGATATGCCGGAGCGGAGAGTCAGCGCAAGCTGGCTGCAAAAGGTGGCAAGCTCTGCGTTCGATAGTGGTTTCATAGCGTCCCTTTCTCAGTGAAGATACTGTAAAGTATAATTGGAGCCGTCGCCGATGTATTCAAGGATCTGGCTGCTGTTGTCATTGGAAGAGGCGAAGGTCGGATCCATCCGCGTCCATCCGTCGCCGGTAAATTCGATCAGGTTATCAATCCAGCCGAATTCCTCGATATATACGCTTATCCACGCGTGATACACCTCGCCGACGTAGCCGATCTCCAGCCGGACGGGGATGCTCTGCGATCGGAGCATGGCGGCGGTCAGCGCCGCGTAGTCGAAGCATATGCCCTTGCCGGTCTCGAGCGTTTCGTCCACATCCGGCAGATAACCGGAGGTGACGGAAGAGGCTTTATCCGTATCATAGGTAATGTTTTCCACGACGTAGTGATAGACATCCTCTACGGCCTCCAGATCGGAGCTTGCCGGCGAGACGATCTCCGCCGCCGCCGCCACTGCTTCGGACTCGGCGGTGAAGTTGACGTAGACATTTGCATACAGATAGGGGAGAAGCTCGTTTTCCAGCGCTACGCTGAAGGATTCCTTATAAAGGGAGGCGTATTGGTTGTCCGTCACGTTTTCGTAAGCGGCCAGCTCATACTCGCCGTCGCCGGCCGTCAGCGGGATGGCGACGTATTCCTCCGACGGAGGCAGGAAGTATTTGTAAGTCAGACCGTCCGGGCCGGTGAGCTGGATGCCGGCCTTGGCGGCCTCGCCGGTATACAGAGCCATGATATAGCCCTGATCCCGGTTGGAAATGTCCACGACCAGCGGCTCGTCGCCGATGACCGTCCCGCCCGTCGCCTCCGGCGTATAGACGACCGGGGTGTTGGAGCGGGAGCCGGTTTCCGTTTCCGTGTCCGCATCCGCGTCCGCGTCTGTTTCTGTTTCCGCGTCCGTTTCTGCCTGTGTCCCGCCGCCGTCCGTCCCGGCGGCCTGAACCTCTCCGCCGCCGCAGCTGCAAAGCAGCAGAAGCGGCAGCGCCAGCAGCATCAAAAGCCACAGGATATGGCGCTTATGAACCATTGAAAAGCTCCTTAAAGCGCTGGCTCACGCCTTCGTCTTCCTATGAGCCAGCTTGGTTTGCAAAATATCTTCGGAGGGTGCGCGAGGCGAGATACGCGCAACGATCGATGTCACGCGCCGCCATGGACAGCTCCGACTTCGCCTCTCCGTATTATTATAACAGCTTGGATGCCGTGAAGCAAATATAACAGGCCCTTTCTGCGGCCGTTTTGTAATTTTTTCTAAAAATGGTTGAAAAAAGCGAAAAAAAGTAATAGAATAATTTTGCGAATCTACAGCCTGCCGAAAGCCGTCCTGTGATTTCAGTACATAAGGCTCAAGCGCCGGGGCGACGGCGTTTTGCATGTGTCTGAAAGCACATATAGGGCTCGGCAGCAATGCAATTTGTGAGAATAAATACAAAATTCAAGAATATTCGTGAATACAGAAAGGCTATCCAAATATCGGGCCGGGAGAAGCGGCGCAAACGCGGGGACGGCGGAGCCGTCCGATGCGCTCCTATCATCCTACCAAGCCTATGCCCGGAAATCAAGAGAAAATTTAGCTCATCGATCACAAAAAATCACAATCGCGCAGAAAACGGGAAAAACGCAGAAAATTTGAGACGCTTTGGTTCGCCGGCGCGTCTTTATACAGGAAAAGGAAAGGAGAGATAACGGTGAAAAACGTAAAGCGCTTTTTAGCTCTGTTTCTTTCTCTGCTTCTGGCGTGCAGCAGCCTTGCTACTGCTG
This sequence comes from uncultured Oscillospiraceae bacterium, assembly GCA_964516625.1. Classification (GTDB taxonomy): domain Bacteria; phylum Bacillota; class Clostridia; order Oscillospirales; family Oscillospiraceae; genus CAJOIG01. The sequence continues at coordinate 12,226 of CAZEXC010000041.1, forward strand.
TTGCGGCCGACGAGAGCTATGGCGAAAACGACATCGTTCTCGAGGACGTGGCGGCGGAAGACGCTGACACGGGCGACACATCCGACACAGATATAGCAGACGGCTCCGGCGCAGCCGCAGACAGCGGGAGCGAGCCTGCCGAGGAGGCGGCTGCTGCGGAGAGTAGGAGCGAGCCCACTGAGGAGACGGAAAAGACGGAGGATGAATATCCATCCGATACTCAGCCTGCCGAGCTCCTGCCGGAGACGGAGGA
>CAZEXC010000042.1:0-12403 GCA_964516625.1 uncultured Oscillospiraceae bacterium
CATTTCCGAAAAAAATCCCCCCGATTGAAGAGCGTCATCTCTTCAATCGGGGGGGTATGCGCAATATTGAATTGTCTTCCCGGCAGCCTCCGCATATCAGCCCCAAATTGCTGTTGACATATAGATGTGCTGATGATACAATGTTTTAACAAACGTATGAAGTATGAACATGATTCAGGCAAAGAAGACCGTCAGCTGATTGCGTGACCCCTGCATACCGTGCGGCAGCGTATGCATGTGCCGGATACTCCGCAATATCAGCGTGATTTTGGTTTTGGCCATGAGCGGGAGCCATTGCTGAGGTCATGATTTTTGTATCCCGTTTATGGTTTGTTAATTGACAAGCAGGAGATGAGCCTATGGCCGAAGAACGCACGCCCCTGATAGAGCTGAAAAACATCACAAAAATATTCCCCGGCGTCAAGGCCCTGTCTGACGTGTGCTTTACCGTCTATCCCGGCGAGGTACACGCCCTCTGCGGCGAAAACGGCGCGGGCAAATCCACGCTTATCAAGGTCATGACCGGCGCTCACGGCGCGGACGGCGGGGAATTTTTTATCGACGGTAAGCCCGTGCGCATCGCCTCCACGTCCGAGGGGCTTTCCTATGGTATATCCTGTGTGTATCAGGAGCTTTCCATCGCGCCGCAGTTGGATGTGGCCCAGAACCTTTACATCGGAAACCTCCCCATGAAAGGGCCGTTCATAGACCACAAAAAGCTTTATCACGACGCGCAGGAGATACTGACGCTTCTGAATATGACCGTCTCTCCCAAAACCCCGGCGGGGGAGCTGTCCGTCGGCCAGCAGCAGATGATCGAGATAGGCCGCGCCCTCACGCGGAACGCGCGCTGCATCATCATGGATGAGCCTACGTCCTCCCTGTCCGAGGCGGAGACGGAGACCCTTTTCAAGATCGTGGATATCCTGCAAAAAAGGGGCATCGCCATTGTCTATATAAGCCACAAGCTTGATGAGGTCATGCGTCTGTCCGACCGCATCACGGTCATCCGCGACGGGCAGAACATCATCACGCTCAATACGTCGGATACGACTCAGGACATACTCATCACCAACATGATCGGCCGGCCGCTGGACAAACAATATCCGGAGAAAGCCGGCCGGCAGCAGGGCGATATTGTACTGGAGGTAGAAAACCTGTCCGGCGGCAGGTTTCAGGACATATCCTTCCAAGTGCGACAGGGCGAGGTGCTGGGCTTTTTCGGTCTTGTGGGCGCGGGGCGCAGTGAGATCATGCGCGCCCTGTTCGGCGCGGACAAGGCCAGCTCCGGCGCCGTCACCATAAACGGAAAGCGTGTCAAGGTCGGCAGCCCGGCCGACGCCATCTCCAAGGGCATCGGCTTTTGCACGGAGGATCGCAAGCGGGAGGGGCTCATGCTCCGGCTTAGCATCCTGCTGAACGCCACCATCGTGAAGCTGCCGCAGCTGGCAAAGCTTGGCGTGATCAACCGCAAAGCCCAGATGGAGGACGCGGAAAAGTACGTCACCGCCTTGCGTACCAAGACGCCCTCCATAAACCAGCTCGCCGGGAATCTGTCCGGCGGCAACCAGCAGAAGGTCGTCCTTGCCAAGTGGCTCACCATGGAGCCGGAGGTTCTGATTCTGGACGAGCCGACCCGCGGCATCGACGTGGGCTCCAAGGCGGAAATCTATGACATCATAAACGATCTGGCAAAATCCGGTATGGCCATAATCGTCGTGTCCTCCGAGATTGAGGAGATATTCGGCGTGTGCGACAGCGTTATCACCATTTTCGAGGGCCGGAAGACTGCCCAGCTTCCCATCACGCCGGAGCTGACGCGGGAAAAAGTTCTGGCCTGTGCACTGGGAGGGCAGCCGTAATGCAGAAAAGCAGATTCAAAAGCTATGTAAAGCGGTTTTTCGCCTTGGACTGCAGCGCCGTTCTGGTGGCGATCATCGTTCTGATCGTGCTTGTGTCCGTTCTGGCGCCGCTTATCACCGGCGGCAACTTCCTGACGAAGACGAACATTATAAATATTTTCCGTAAACAGACCTATGTGGGCATCATTGCCTGCGGCCTGACGCTGGTGATGATAACGGGAAACATCGATCTGTCCGTGGGCAATATGCTCACGCTGCTGACGGTCATCTGTGCCCTTCTCACAAACAGCATGGGGCCGACAGCGGCCATTCTCATCACGCTTCTGTGCGGCGTGGGATGCGGCCTGCTTAACGGCGTACTGGTCGGGCCGCTGAAGCTCAACGCCTTTATTTCCACCCTTGGCACAACGTCTATCTTCTATGCGCTGTCGCTTATCATCAGCCCGGGCTTTATCCTGCGCGCGGATTCGGCGCTTTTTGACGCCATCGGCAGCGGCTCCCTGTGGTTTATCCCCGTGCCTGTGGTCATCATGGCCGTTGTCGTGGTCATATTCTGGTTCATTTTGAAGCGGACGGTTTTTGGCCAGCAGCTTTACGCTATCGGCGCAAACCAGACCGCCGCCAGATTCTCCGGCATCCGTTCCCGGATGCAGGTGCTGATAGCATACGTTCTCACCGGGCTGTGCGTGGCCATTGCCGCCATTGTGCTGATCGCCCGCTCCATTTCCGCCAACCCTCAGGCCGCCACCGGCAAGGAAATGGATGTCATTCTGGCTGTGGTCGTCGGCGGCACGAGCATCGCCGGCGGCAAGGGCTCCATGTTCGGCACGGTTCTGGGCTTCCTGTTTATCGGCTTCATGACCACGGGCTTTACATTCCTCGGCATGAACGAATACATCCAGAGCATCGTCACCGGCATCATCCTTGTGATAGCCTTGAGCTTCGACGTTATAAAGACAAGGAGGAATAAGCTGTGAACCAGGAAATGAACGCTGCCGATCGCAGCCGCCGGATAAAACGGCTTATCGGTGACTATAATTCCGTTGCCATCGTTCTTCTGCTGCTTATCCTTGCCAGCTTTGTGGTGGACGGGTTCAATGGCAAGAGCATTTCCACCATTTTGGTGCAGGCCAGCATTTACGGCTTCATCGCCATCGGCCTGTCCCTTGTGATGATCACGGGCAATATCGACCTGTCCATCGGCTATCAGCTTTCCGTCGCGGGCATTGTGTGCATCATGGTTCTCAACGCCACAGGCAGTATGCTTGCGGCCGCCGTCGCCGCCCTTTTGTGCGGCGCGCTGACCGGCGCCATCAACGGCGGCATCGTTACGAAGATCGGCATCAACCCCCTTATCGCCACCATCGCCACGAACTATATCTATAAGGGCTTTACCTACTACTATACCATGAACGGCTCCTATACGCCGGACAAGGAATACAAAAGCAGCCTGAAAGCCATCACAAAGGCCGAGCTTTTTGACCAGAAATGGCTTGCCCTGACGATCCTGATTTTTGTCGTCGTACTGGCTCTTCTGTTTTTTATCATGCGTAAGACGAAATTCGGAAACGCCCTTTATATCAGCGGCGACAATGCCGAGGCGGGCCGCTTTGCCGGCATCAACATCGAAAGGACAAACTTCCTCGCCTTTGTGCTGTGCGGCGTGTTCTGCGCGGCGGCGGGCATCCTTTTCGTCTCGTCCGACAGCGGCATCACCTACACCCTCGGCGAGGGCAAGGACGTGTTCGCCATCTCCGCCTGCGTGATCGGCGGCATAAAAATGATTGGCGGCAAGGGCACCATGGTGAACGTTCTGGCGGGCGTCCTCATTATGCGAATCATCTCCAAGAGCCTCGACATGATGCTCCTGCCCCAGCAGTGGTCGAACTTCGTATCCGGCGCGCTTCTGATCGTCATCCTTCTCGTGGATCAGATATCTTCCCGGAAAAAGGCCTGACCGTCAACATCTGTATGTTATCGCCCCGGCGATTCCATAAAAATTTATTTCAGAAAGGAAAAGACAAATGAAAAAGTTTCTTGCACTTCTTCTTGCGCTTGTGATGGTATTGGCTCTGTGCGCGTGCGGCAGCAGCGATACCGGCGAGTCGGCGGAGGACGCCGATGATACCTCTGTTGAGGCCGGTGACGACGCGGCGGAGGACACCGCGGACGCTCCCGAGGAGGATGCGGCGGAGCCTGCCGCATCTGCCGTCGGCCTTGACCGCAACGGCGACGGCCAGGTCACTATCGCCTATTCCACCGTCGCCTACGCCATCGCGCCCCTGACCCAGTACCTGTGCGACAACCTCAGCGCCCTGTGCGCCGACGAGGGCTGGCAGTTCAGCTATCTGACGGCGGAAGGCGAAGCCACCACGCAGGGCGAGCAGATCGAAACCCTGATCGATCAGGATCCCGACTACCTCGTCATCTTCCCCGCCGACGCGGAAATTGCCGTTGACTGGGTCGAGTCCGCCTATGACGAGGATATCCCCGTCATCCTTGTTGGCACCGACGTGGCCGCCGACGGACAGGAATTTGCCACCGCTTTCTGCGGCCCCAACAACTATGAGATGGGCCGTGAGCTGGCCGAGGCTCTTGTGGAAGCCAACGGCGCCGATGCCGGTCTGAACATCGTGGAAATCGGCGGCAACGCCGGTCAGGCCGACTATATCGACCGGAAGGCCGGATTTGAGGATTATATCGCCGAAAATTCCAACTATACCTTTCTTGGCGACACCAAGTGGGTCCACTCCAGCCGCGCCGACGCGCAGACTGCCATGGAGGAGTTCATAGCCACCTATGGCGATCAGATCAACGTCCTCTACGGCATGGACGACGACCTGACCCTTGGCGGCGTGAACGCCATTGAGGCCGCCGGCAAGACCGGCGAGATCCAGGTTTACTCCATCACCGGCCAGATCGAGGCCATTCAGGCTATCAAGGACGGCCAGATGGTGACCACCACCTACACGCCGACCCTGCTGACCGCTTCTCTGGTCATTGACGCCATCAACGAGTATGCCGAAAACGGAACCATTGAGTATCAGCAGTCCTATATCCCCGATCTGATCACTGCGGACAACGCTGACAGCTATACGGGCGAGTTCTAAGTTGCAAAAAGCCTGCGGCATCGCCGCAGGCTTCCGCCCATCGACAAACCCGCTTGCAGCCTCAGGCTGCAAGCGGGTTTTTGCGTAAACAGTAATATCAAGCCTCTTCGCGCCGATCAGTATGCGCTGCATAAGCGCTCCCTGTATTGTGCCGCGGGTTCACGCCGAAGCGGCTGCGAAGCTGCTGTAAAATAGCTGTATCGGACTCAGCCAGGCTCGCCGGAAGCCTCTCCGGAAGCTTCGCCGGAGGCCTCGCCGGAAACGCCTCCCATCTCGGAGGAGGAAGCGCCGGCCACGACCTGAGCAAGCTCACCGTATTCGCCGGGGGCGACGGCGTCGTCGCCGGGCGTCAGGGTGAGAGTGCCGTCCTCGTTCACGGTCAGAGTCCCCTGCACTTCGCCTTCCACGCGGAGATAGTTGACGACGCTCTCGCCGGTAACGATCCACTGGCCGCCCTCCCCTACAATGACGTTGATGGCGGCCGCGCCGTTGTTGTTGACAAAATTCACAACATGGCCGATGAGGTAATACTGGTTGACGCTCCACTTGGTGAAGTGGATATAAGCGGCGTCGTCCTTATCGCAGACGCTGCCGTCGGCGTCGAGGAACTCGTACTCGATGGGGTCGAGGCCGTCAGCGGTTCCATATACGATGGAAGCGTTATCCTCGTTTGCCGCGTCGATAGCGGCGATGACGCCGTCCACGTCGCGTCCCTCAAGGGAAATACCGTGGGGCGCGGCGGAAAGGCAGATGCGTCCGGTAAGCGCCGCGTCCTCAAGGGTAACGGTCAGGGTATCGCCGTTTTCGCCGTAGTAGCCGGTGCCGTTCCAGACGTCGCCCTCATAGCTGCCGTTGAGAAGGTCAAGGGTCACGGCGCTGCCGCTGTAGCCTTTTTCATAGTAGCTCATAATATCGGCTTCCCGGGGATCGTCGACCGCCGTGTATCCGCCGTCGAGCAGCGCGTAATAGGTCTTGCCGTCTTCGAGGGCGGTATCCGTGGTGAAGGTGTAGGAAGCGCCGGAGCCGGAGGATTCGGTCGGGACGCCGGAAGCCTCGGTCTGGTAGGCGGAAAAGCCGTTGTCGTCGTTATCCATCATCTGGAGGATCGTGCCGCTTTCGGAATTTACCTCCGTGCCGTCCAGCGTGAAGGACACATCGGCGTTCTTGTACAGCAGGCAGGCTTCCGCAGTGTTGACCTCCACATCGCCCACAGTGACGGAGCCCTCGTTGTGAGCCATCCAGCCAAAGACATTGTTCACGGTGCTGCGCACGTCGCTTTCGGCGACATAGGTGCGGATGACCTCCCCGGTGGCGGGATCGGTAAGCTCGATCTCGTCGCCGGCCTCGATGCTGTCAACATAGGCGTCGCCGCCGGTGATGATGGAGCAGTAGGTCAGGCCCTCGAACCGCACGCCGTAGAAATACTCCTGCGCGTCGCCGATGAGGTAGCTGCCGTAGGCAGAACCGTAAGCGTCCTCGTCATAGCCGAGGATGGCCCAGCCGCTGTTGGAGCCGCCCTCGGACTCGGGAATGGCGGCAATGGTGGAGTCAATGACATAGAAATACGGGCTGTCGCAGCCATCGGAGGACAAAACGCCCCAGCCGCCGCTTCCGAGATAAGAGTTCTCGACGATAAGCGTGGATCTCGTGCCGAGCACATTCACAGTGCGGATGCCGCCGTAAATGCCCAGAACATAGGGCGGGGTGATCATGATGGACGTGTCGGCGCCGCTGGTGTAGCCCTCCCAGGTGTCAAAGGGGTCGTGGCCATAGGCGACGGCGGTGCTGTCAACGATCTCCAGAATGGTCGAAACCGCCTCTGCGGAGCCGTTCATGCTCATCTTCGTTCCGTAGCACATGGCAAACGCGCGGGAGAAGCCCTCGGAAACGAAGTCCGCGCCGTCGATTATCAGGTGGCTGCCGAGGTTGGAGATGAAGGAAACGCCGGTGCCGGTGAAGTCAGAGGCATAGTAGCCGTTGTCCTCATCATGGATGTAGTAGCTGCCGGTCACATAAACGGTGGAATCGCCGCTGGAGCGCACGGACGTGAAGCCCGCGCCCTCTACCTCAACGTCCATGTTGATGGCCGCGTCATACCCGTCCGCAGCGCCGAAGGATACCGCGTCGTCCCCGGTCCAGTTGGACTCGTCGGCCACAAGCGCACCGTCCTCGATATCGTAGCCGATATAGACGTGGCCCGCGTCCTTGGACTGGCGGCCCGTATCCTGCACCTGATAGGCGTAGCTGGAGGCCGTCATATCCGCGGTGTCGTAAACTTCCGTGCCGGACGCCGCCTCGCCGCTGGCGAAAGCGGCCGCGCACAGGCTCAGCATGAGGCAGACGCAGCACAGGACAGCCAATGCTTTTCTCATTTTCATACCTCCCAAAGGTTTTTTGTTTGACAATGTCATGATACCATCGGCCCGCGTTTTTTTCAATTTCCACGGCACAAACACGGATCCTCACTCCGAGGACCCGTGTTTTCGGCAGAACAGTTCTTCTGCGCGGGTCTGTTTTCGTTTCGGAATATCAGTCGGCGGTCAGGTTCGGATCAAAGGCCGGGATCTCATACGCGCCGCCGGCGGCCACGAACTCGTCATAGGTCATGGCCGCATAGCCCCACCACTCCGGGCTGAACAGCATATCAATGGGCATAGTGCCGTAATCGGAGGCGTCGATCCCGGCAAAGTAGTCGTCCAGATGCTCCTGCGCGGCCGGAACCGCGGAAACATACTCCTTCAGATAGGCGTGATACGCTTCCTCGGAGGTGTCGCCGCCCGCGGCTTCTTCGGCGGAAGCGTCACCGAGAGGCTCCCCCGAGCCTGTGGCCGCAGTGATGACGATAGCGCCCTCATAGGTCTTGCCGGGCTCCAGCGTCACGGGGACGCCGTCCACCGTCGCCTCTCCGTATACGACCGCGCTGTCCGCGCTGATCGCAAGGCTGTCAAGCGAGGAATCCGCCGTCACCGTCCAGACAGAGCCGTTATCGAGAGAAAGCGCCGTCCCGTGGTGCAGGACGTTATAGGTATCGGCGTCGAGGTTAGACCAGTACACATAGTCCATGCCGTCGGCATAATCCCAGTACTCGTTCCAGTCCTCCGCCTCCCATACGAGGGAAGCGCCGCTCCACGCGGTGTTGTCCAGCGCGACGGTGAGGCTCCGCTGATAGTCGTAGTTTTTGATATCGCCGGTCACGTCCATATCGGTCATGGACAGGCTCGTGGGGGTGTCCTCCTTATCGGTGTAGAGATACCGGCTGGAGGAATCGGCGTTCAGCGCCGTCATAAGGATGGTGTCCGAATAACTGTCGATCTCGGTGTTGACAAGGGTGATGTCAGCGGAATGGGATTTGACGAGGATAATAGCGCCGCGGATGAAGTCGAGGTAATCCGCCACGCCCTGACTGTACTTCTCGGCATAATCCCGCAGGGTCTGCTGGTCGTTCAGCTCCTCGCTGGTACGCAGGGTGGAATCAGCGACCTCCACGACCGCCTGCTTGCCCATGGGCGAGCCCGTGCCCGGAGAATGGATATAGAAGCAGTTGCGCCCGGCCTCGATGAGGCTGCCCGCGTCGGTCAGCTCGCCGTCGGCGGGATAGTATTGCAGAACGTCGTCCGTCGTGGCCGACGCGCCGGAATAGACATGCACCTCGCCGTTATTCGAGATGATAGCGCCGTGCTCCGCGCCGCGCAGCGTGGTAGCGTACAGCCAGTCGCGGCAGCTTGAGTCCGCGTAGATGCCATAGCCGCCCGATACCGCGTAAGCCTCGGAGTTGTAGGAATAGAAATCAAGTCCGCTGCCGCTGGCGGAGTCGGTGGACATGGCCGCCCAGCCCTCAGTCTCTACATAGGAGTTGTAATAATAGGTCTGCGACGCGCCGACGGACATGCTGGAGCGGGCAAAGCCCACGATGAGAAGTCCGTTGTTGGAGCCCGGCTCGGGGGAATCATCCGTCAGACCGTTCGCTCCTGCGCGGCCGGTCTGGATCATGCGGGAGTTGTTCACAACGAGCGTGCCGTCGCCGGAGGCCTTGACCGCATAGTGGCCGCCCTCCGCGCCGTTTGCCCCGCCGTCCACTACGATGCTGCTGTCGTTAATGAACAGCGTGCCGGAATTTACGAGCGCGCCGCTGCCGGCGGTGGCGCTGGAGGCGACGTAGGCCGTTTCCTCGTTGACGCCGAGGTGGATATCGGCGTTACTGATGGTGAAAGCGGAGCCGTCCCCCGTCACGGACACGGCGGACACCAGCATATCGCCGGTGTCGAGCACAAGGCCGTCGACCCCGGCATCGGTCAGGCTGTCATAGGAAAGCTCCAGACCGTGCTCCTCGCAGTAGGCCTCGTCGAGAGCCGCGGCTCCGTCCGTCACGACGATGGCCGCGGACACGGAGCTGCCGCTCTCGCCGCTGGCCCCGCCGCTTGCCTCGCCGCTGGCAAAGGCGGCGGGGCACAGGCTCAGCGCCAGACACAGGGCCAGCGCGATGGAAATCGTTTTTCTCATGCTTTTTCCTCCTGTTTTTTATGGTTTTTGAAATTCGCTTACGGTCTTACGAGGCCTCGCCGGAGGCGCTGGCGGCGGACGGTTCCGCGTCGCTGGTGATGGGCCGGGTGATCTCAACGCCGTCCTCCAGCATGGCCATAGCGTCGATATAGCTGGTCTTGGAGGTGTTCAGGGGATCGTCGGCCACATGGACGTTGTCCCATGCCCAGAACAGGGCGGTGTCCACGCCCTGCATCGTCCATGCGATGGCGTCGTTCTGCGTCGTCATAAGGGAGACGTCCTTGTCCTGCGTGCCGTGGACAAGGCGCACCCAGGCGGGCTGCTCGGTCTCGTCGTCCAGAATATAGCGCAGGGGGTTATACAGCTCCACGATGGTGGCGCCGGTATAGCCGTAATACTCGTCGCCGCCGGTGATGATGGCTGCGTCCTCCCGGAAAGCGGCCAGCATATCCTCGTACGTCTCGTAAATGCCGCAGGTATCGTCGGGGTCATACAGGGCGGAGAGCTCATCGGCGTTCTCCTCCAGAACCGCCAGCAGATAGCTGTCCCAGTGGCGGTAATCCTGCGTCTCGTTGCCGAACTCGAGGTTCTCGGCGTTGTAGTCGCCGTTTTCATCAAGGAATCCGATGCGGTCAAAGGCCGTGACGCCCTTCGAGCGGCTGCGATAGCTCATAAAGCCCTCGGCGTCCATCTCCACGCTCCAGCCTTCCTCCTCACTGCCGCTCAAAACCATGCCGAACGCGGACAGATCAAGGCCGGAAAGCTCCAGACCGTCAATGGACTGGGTGTAGTCATAGTGGCCGTAGAAATAGGCTTCCGCCTGAGACTCGCCTTCCTCATTCAGCCACGTTACGTTCAGGTCAACGGCGTCGATGTTATCAAGGAACCATTCAATGTCGGACTCGGCCTGCGCCACCATGAAATCCACATATGTACCGCTCACGCCGTCTTCGCTGATGGTCATGGCCTCGGCCACGCCGTCGCCGTCCATGTCGTATTCAAGGCCCAGGTCGTTGACATACTCGATATACGCCTGGCCCACATAAGCGCTCAGGGCGCGCTTGAACTCGTCGGCGCCGATACTGTCCAGACCGGTCGCAGAAAACAGGGACTCCCATTCATAGGCGAGATCCGCCTCCTCCAGATTCGTGATGGGGGAATACGGACAGCAGCCCCAGATGGCATCGGAAATGGCGGCGTAATAGCTGTCGGAAAGCTCGTCATAATAGACGCCCACAGCGCCGGATTCCGCCAGATAGGGATAGAAATCCGGGTGGTTGCCTGTGGCCGCCAGCATCAGACTGTGCGCGCCGCCGCCGGAGCCGCCGGTAGACACGATGCGATCCGCGTCGCCGCAGATGTTGCCGAGCGCAATGTTATATTTGAGCCAGCGGACAACGGCTTTCTGATCCACAAGGCAGTAGGGCGCGTCGCCGCAGTAATAGGAGCTGCCCTCCGCGTCGACGCAGACGTTGTTCTTGCCTCGGTTGCCGCAGGCGACGTTAATGTAGCCATATGCGGCGTAGGCGCCGCCCGCGCCGCTGGTGGTCGAGGAGCTGTAGCCCGCCGCGCCGGTGTTTATCACGATGGGGGCGGTGGCGGCGGTATACACCGCGCCGTTCGGGGAGATGATTTCGGCGTCCCAGTCGATGATGAGATTGCCGTCCCCGTCAACGCCCGAGACATACGCCGAGGGGATGGCGATGGAAAGCCCCTCATAAGCCTCCAGCTCGGGATTCGCGACAGCGGTCACATAGCTGATCGTGTAAACGCTGCTGCCCGCGCTCCAGGCGTACCCGCCGCCCTCGATGGCGTTTTTCAGGTTCAGAATAGTCTCCACCTCTTCGGCGGAGTATGTCACTTCATATTTGCATACGCGCTCGATCCAGTCATACAGGGCGCTCTCCCCCTCCTGTCCCCAGGAGACGGCGCAGTTGACGGTGTCGCCTGCGGCTTTCAGCTCCGCGCCCAGCGCAAGGGTGGCGGAAGCGGCGGCGACATTGCCGCTGTCGGCGCGCAGATAGAAGTACGCGGCGTGTTCGCCGGAGGCCGTGTCGATGATTCGGTCATAGGCGGAAGGAACGCCCGCGAAATCGACGTCCGCCGCCGTAGCGGTCAGCGTCTCGTAATCCACCTCATAGCCCGGGGCGTTCTCCGCGCAGTAAGCCGCCGCGCCTTCCTCGTCGATGGTATAGACGATGTTGGGGCCATCCACCCGGCTGGACTGGTAGTTTTCCAGCAGATAACCTGACAGAGCGCTTTCATAGGCCTCCGTCAGCGCCGCCTCGTCCGTGCTTCCGGCTACGGCGGCGTCATACACCACAGCGGCATACAGGCCGCCGTCCACGGCGCAGGCCGCCACCTGCGCGCCCGCGTCGCCGGTACCGATGGCAACGATGAGGTCAGAGTCGCCGACGAGCGCATCGTCGTTTTCCCTGAGGTAAGCGACGGCCTCCGCCAGATCGGCCGCGTCGATATGCATCACAACATAGCCGTTTGCCAGCGCGCTCTCGTCGGATATCTCGTCCCCCGTCACCAGAAGGATGGGCGCGGTCGCGGCATAGTAGCCGTTTACCACCGCGTCCGTGAACGCCCCTGTGCTGTCGGTATACGCCGACGGCGCGAGAAGCTCCCCGCTCTGCACGGCGGCGGACGCGGCTTCCGCCGTGGCCTCGCCGGAGGCAAATGCCCCAACGCACAGCGAAAGAGCCATGCACAGGCACAGCAGCAGACTTATCGATTTTTTCACCATATAGCACTCCCTCTTGTCTGCGATACATATCGCAGTTATTGATAATTATTTTACGATTTCTTAACGCAAAGTTCAATTTCCGGGGCTCAAACAGCACAAATCCGGCGCAAACAACATAATCGCGCGCCCTGCGGACGGAGGTCTCAGGACTTTTCCGTTCCGCAGGGCGCATAATCGTT
>CAZEXC010000043.1:0-12219 GCA_964516625.1 uncultured Oscillospiraceae bacterium
CGACGCATCCGGGATCTGCGGGAAGATCAGGATCTGACGCAGAAGGCCATGGCCGAGCATCTTCAGTGCTCTCAGGTATGTTACTCCTATTATGAGCTTGGCCGGCGCGGCATACCCGCGGACGTCCTTGTCCGGCTGGCCGAATTTTTCCATACCAGTACGGATTACCTTCTCGGGCGTACCGATATAGAAACGCCTTATCCCCCGTCGCAGACGGAGGGATCCGATCCCGAATAAAGGCGCCGCCTTGAGGACGCGGCCCCGGACAATAAAATAACGGCAGCCGGCTCCCTCATGGAGCCGGCTGCCGGCGTATGTTATGGTCTGGCTGTGAGAAAAAGGCCCGAGCCTTCAGGCGGCGGCGCGAAAGCGAAACGCGCGCGGCCCCGCCGCCGCGTGCCGGGCGTTCATGTGGCCGCGGGGCTTTCCGCCGCTTCCGGCAGCCTTTCGGTCTGCTCCGGCAGGCCTGCGGTCGGGAGGGACAGCGCCGCCTTGAACAGGTCGCCGTCAAGCGTGAGCCGAAGCCGCCCGCCCATGAGCTCCGTAAGGCTCCTTGCGATGGAAAGGCCGAGGCCGCTGCCCTCGCTGTGGCGGGAGCTGTCGCCCCGCACAAAGCGCTCCATCAGCTCCTCCGCCGAGATGTTCAGCGGCTCGCGGGAGACGTTTTTCGCCGTGATGGTCGCCGTCTCCCCGCTCCGCGTCAGGTCGAAATACGCCCGGGTGCCCGGCTGGGCGTATTTTATGATATTCGTAATGAGGTTTTCAATGACCCGTCCCAGCAGAGCGCTGTCGGCCGTGATGGTCACTCTCTCCTCCGGCGCGGTCAGAACCGGCGTCACCTCCGCCGCCTCCATCCGCCCGCTGTACTCGCCCAGAAGCTGCTCCAGAAGCTCCACCGCGTCGATGGGCTCCCGATTTACGGTGATCGCGCCGCTGGCGGCCTTCGACGCCTCCACCACGTCCTCCGTGAGCTTTTTCAGCTTGGCGCTCTGGCGGTCGAGGACGGCAAGATATTCCTTTCTCGTTTCCTCGTCCAGACCGCCGCTCTTGAGCAGGTCGATGTAATTAATGATGGATGTCAGCGGCGTTTTCAGGTCGTGGCTCACGTTCGTGATAAGCTCCGTTTTCATCCGCTCGCTTTTGAGCCTGTCCTCCACCGCCTGCGCCATGCCGTCGCCGATGCGGTTGAGATCCTCGCCCAGCTCGCGCCAGACGAAACGGAGCCTGTCCGTATCCGTCTTGTAGGACAGGTTCCCGGCGGCCAGCTCCCGCGCCGCCCGGCGGACGCGCCTCGCCTGACGGGCATAGACCGCCAGCACCGGCGCGGCGGCGGCGTCGATGGCCACCAGCAAAAGCTTCCCCTTTCCAAGGAGCCAGGGATATCCGCTTCTCGCCAAAATTTCCTCCGCGTAGAGCAGGAACACATGGACGCCCAACAGCATAAGGACAGACACTATCGGCGGCAGGCGGCTAAGAAGAAGGCCCCTGTGCAGGCTCCCCGCGCCGAGCTGCCCCGCCATATACCACAGGGCGAAGGCTGCGGCGGCGACCGTGAAAACGACCTTAAGCCCTACCATCGCCGGCCATATCCATATGGTGGGATATATGCCTATATAGCTTCTTACCAGCCTCCAAAGGCCGTTTACCATGGCTTCGGCGGAACGGTACAGAAGGAGCAGCGCCAGCGCGTCCGCCGCAAGCACCGCGTCAAAGGGCTTGCAGAGGATGGGCGCAAGCCGTCCCTCCCGGCCCCGCTTCGCCGCGCCGAAGCACAGCGTCAGCGCCGCCAGCGCCGCCAGCGCCAGAAACGCCGCCTTGCAGACCGCCGCGGCGTACCGCAGACCGAAAAACGCCCTGTAGGCCGCGTATTCGCTGTAACAGCCGTCATAGGGCTCCACCGGCAGATTCACATAGCCCGTCACGCTGAAGGCAGTCCCGTCCTCAAGGTAAGCGATACAGGTATCGACGGAAACGGAGCGATCCGTTGTCGTATCGGCGGTCACGACCCCGTCTGACTGTATCACATAGGAGAAAGCCTCGCCCGCATAGCTGCCCAGAGTATCCAGCGTCAGATCCTCCAGCCACTGCACGTTCGACGCGACATAGTAATTGGCCTGCGCGACATAATCCCGGCATGATGAGGTCGCCTCGAAGCCGTCGTGCTCGCTGAGGTAATACCAGCCTTCGCTCCGGGCGCAGTTCACAATAACGGAGGCTGCGGCGGCCAGAAGCGTAAACAGGCACAAAAGCGCCAGCGCAAGGGTCTGCGCCCGGCGTTTTTCCAGAAAGCTCTTCATTGGCGCTTCTCCATTTTATAGCCCTTGCCCCAGACGACCTTTATGTACCGCGGCTCGGCAGGCGTGATCTCTATCTTCTCCCGCAGGTGGCGGATGTGGACGGCCACCGTCCCCTCCGGCCCGAGGGGGATGTCCTTCCAGACCCGCTGGTATATCTCCCGGCTCGAAAACACCCGGCCCGGGTTTTCCATAAACAGCTTCAGAATATCGTATTCCTTCGGCGTGACCGTGATCGGTTCGCCGTCGCACGCGACGGTTTTCGTCTCGTCGTCGAGCTCGATGCCCCCGAGACGCAGGACGGCGGGCTTTTCCACCATATCCGTCTGACAGGCATACCGCCGCAGCACCGCCCGCACCCGCGCCAGCATCTCCATGGCGTTGAAGGGCTTGGTGATATAATCGTCCGCTCCGGCGTCGAGCCCGGCAATCTTGTCGCTGTCCTCGCCTCTGGCCGTCAGCAGTATCACCGGGACGGAGCTTTGCTTTCGTATTTCGGACAGAGTCTCGATGCCGTCCATCACCGGCATCATGACATCCAGCAGGACGAGGTTCGCCTCTCCCCTCACCAGCGTTTCCAGCGCCTGTCGGCCGTTTTCCGCCTCCAGCACGTCATAGCCCGCGCCGGTGAGATATACGCGCAGGGCCTTTCGTATGTCTTTTTCGTCGTCGCATATCAGTACGGTATACATGCTCTCTCCTCCCGCGGTCGTTTCCCGCCCTTTTATTTTACCGCATAATCCGACAGGAGAAAAGCCCTCAAAGATTAAGCTTTCTTTAAGATGCGCCGGCGCGCGCCGCCGACAGGCGGAAAAATGCCCCGCCCGCACATCGCTGCGCGGCGGGGCATTGCTTCGGGCGGCTCGGGCCGCCTTACAGACGGATCTGCTTTCTCCGGGCAAGGTTTATCATGCCCTCGTTCATCTCGTCGAGGCTCTGGAGCATACGGCCCGCTCCGTAGGCGGTGCAGGAAAGGGCGTCGTCCACCAGAATGGTGGGTATGCCGGTCCGCTCGGCGATGAGCTTGTCAAGGCCCCACAGTTGGCTGCCGCCGCCGGACAGGACGATGCCGTTTTGGGACACGTCCGCCACAAGCTCCGGCGGCGTGCGCTCCAGCACCAGATGCACGGCCTCCATCACCTGCTCGACCGGCTCCTCCAGCGCCTCGATCATATCCGTGGAGCTGACGGTGACGCTTCTGGGGAGCCCGGTGACGAGGCAGCGGCCCTTTATCTCCTCATAGGACACCTCCGGCCTCGGATAGATGCAGCCGATGGACTGCTTGAGCTCCTCCGCCGTCCGCACGCCGATAAGGAGGTTATGCTTTTTGCGGACAAAGCGGACGATGGCCTCGTCGAACATCATGCCCGCCGTCTTGATGGACTCGCACTCCACCACGCCGCCGAGGGAGATGACGGCCACCTCCGTCGTGCCGCTTCCGATGTCTATAATCATATGGCCGTCGGCCTTGTTTATGTCGATGCCCGCCCCCAGCGCGGTGGCGAGGGACGCCTCCATCAGATAGACCTTCCGGGCGCCGGCCTCGATAGCCGCGTCGATGAGCGCGCGCTCCTCCACGCCGGTGATGCTCGCCGGGATGCAGATAAGGGCGCGGGGCTTGAAAAGGCTGAAGGACGTGACCCGGCTGATAAATTCCTTCAGCATCCGCGCCGTCATGTCGTAGTCGGAAATGACGCCGGACACGATGGGGTTGACCGGCACGATGTTGGCCGGGGTACGCCCGAGCATTTTCTTCGCCTCCTCGCCGATACGCAGAAGCCGCCCGTTCGTGCGATCCATGGCCACGAGGGACGCCTCCCGCAGGCGGATCCCCCGCCCGCGGACATAGATAAGCGTCGTCATGGTTCCCAGATCAATGGCGATGTCTCTTTCAAAAAATTGCATTGGTATCCTCCTAGCGCGTTCTGGCAAGGGTGGCGCACATGACTTCCTCCGCCCCGGCCCGAAGCAGCGTTTTGGCGCACTCGGAGAGCGTGGAGCCGGTGGTCACGATATCGTCTATGATAAGCACCCGCTTCCCCGCGACGGACGCCGGATCGGCGGCTCTGTAAGCGCCGGTTATGTTCGCCCGCCGCCCGGCCTCGTCCCCGGACAGGGACTGCGGGCTTACGCCGCGCCGCTTTTTCAGCGTAGGGACGAGCCCGCGCCGCAGCCGCGCGGCGGCGTTTTCCGCGATGAGCCTCGACTGGTCGTAGCCCCGCTCCCGCAGCCTGTCCGGCGCCAGCGGCGCCCACGTCATCAGGTCGTATTTCCCGTCAAGCTCTTCATATATGCGCTCGGCCACAAGCTCGCCGAAGGCCGGCGCGTAAGCCTGCGCCGCGGCGAATTTGTACCGCCGGATCGCTTCCTTTACCGCGCCCTCGTAATACAGCGCGGAAACGCAGGCCGAAAAGAAATCGCCCTTTTTGCGGTCGCCCGCCGCGGACGGCATGGTTTCCTGACACGTCCGGCATATGCGGGGCCGTCCGGGCGGGAGTTTCCTCCGGCACAGGACGCACCGCGTCGGGTAAACCAGATCCAGAATACAGTCTATGAGCTTATGCATCCCGAAGCCTCATCCACAAGCCGCTGTACCTCTTGGCGCGGCGGGCGTTTTCCGTCATGGCGCGGACGATGCCCTCGTCCCCCACGGCCACGAGAAGCTCCGCCGCGCGGGTGACGGCGGTATATAGAAGCCCGCGGTACATAAGCTGGCTCGGCGTGTCAGCCAGCGCGAGCACCACGGCGCGGTACTCGCTGCCCTGAGATTTGTGGACGGTCATGGCCCAGGCGTGCTCCAGCTCCGCCGTCTGCTCGTAGGCGTATTCCGCGACGCGCCCGTCAAAATCCACGGTCACCACCTCCGCCGCCGGATCGATGGCGCGGATATGGCCGATATCGCCGTTATACACGCCGTACCCGCTTTCCAGGCTGTCTGTCCTCCACAGTATATCATAATCGTTCCGTATCTGCATCACCCGATCGCCCTCGCGGAACACGCGCCCGGCGTGGGAGAGCTCGTTTTTCCCGTTCATCGGCGGGTTGAGCGCCATTTGCAGGAGGCGGTTCAGGTTTTCCGTCCCCGCAGGCCCTTTCCGGGTGGGCGTGAGGACCTGTATCTGCTCGGGCGGGACGTGCATATTTTTCGGCAGCCGCTCCGCGCACAGGGAAACGACCGTCTCCGCCGCGGAGGCCGCCTCCCGGCGGCGCAGGAAGAAAAAGCCGTCCCGGTTCGCGCGCAGGTCGGGGACCTGCCCATGGTTGATCTCATGGGCGGCCAGCACGATACGGCTCCCGTCCTGCTGGCGGAATATCTGCGTCAGGCGCACAGCCTGCGTGATGTCGCTCCGAATGACGTCCCGGAACACGCATCCCGGCCCTACGGACGGGAGCTGGTCGGCGTCGCCCACCAGCACCAGCCGGCAGCTCGCGCCGATGGCGGCCAGCACCGCCCGCATGAGCTTTATGTCGATCATGGAGCACTCGTCAAGTATCAGCGCGCCGCAGCGGAGCTTGTCCCGCTCGTTTTTGCGGAAAACGACGCCGTCCGATTCCGGCGAAAAGCCGGCCTCCAGCATACGGTGGATGGTGGACGCCTCCCGCCCCGTGGCCTGAGAAAGGCGCTTTGCCGCCTGCCCTGTCGGCGCGGCCAGAAGGGTCTCCAGCCCCATGGCGTCGAACAGCGCCAGCACAGCCCGGAGGGAGGTGGTTTTGCCCGTTCCCGGCCCGCCGGTCACCACCGCAAGCTGCCGGGTCGCGGCAGCCTCCAGCGTCTGCCGCTGCCGGGGCGCGAAGCAGATGCCCTGCTCGGCCTCCAGCTTTTCTATGACAAGATCGGCCTTCACCCGCGTGTCGCCGTATGTGTGTCCCGCCATATCGCGCAGGCGTCCGGCCACATAGACCTCCGCCTCGTAAAGCCCCGCGGGGTAGCAGGCCGTGACGTTCGACACCTGTTCGACGACGACCTCGCCCGCGTCGAGCAGCATGTCGAGCCCCTCCCGTATCTGCTCCGGCTCCACGCCGACAAGCTGGGCCGTGGCCGCGACGAGCTTTTCCACAGGCAGGAAGCAGTGGCCGTTATTCTCGTTGTGGCGCAGCTCGAACAGCAGCGCCGCCGCGACGCGCTCCGGCGCGTCGTCCTCCATTCCCTGAGAAAGCGCGAGGGCGTCCGCCTCGGCAAAGCTCGCGCCGATGCGGTCGCTGACGAGGATATAGGGGTTTTCCCGCACGGCATCGAGCGACTCGTCGCCGTAATAGCGGTACAGGCGCAGAGCCATCACCGGCGCAATGCCCGCCGCGCCCAGATATTCCATGAGCATACGCATACTCGTCTGCCGCCGGAAGGCGGCGCTTATCTCCTCCGCCTTTTTCGCGCTCATCCCGCGCAGGGCGGCAAGCTTCTCCGGGTGGTCGCGCAAAACATTCAGGGAATCGTCCCCGAATTTCGCGACGATCAGCGCCGCCGTGGCCGGGCCGACGCCCTTTATGACGCGGCTGGAAAGATAGCTGAATATGGCGTTTGCGCCGGTAGGCATGACACGCTCTATGTGCTCCGCCTTGAACTGCTCCCCGTGGGTGGGATGGCGCGTCCACGCGCCCCAGGCGGTCAGGCTCTCCCCCGGAGCGGACATGGGAATACAGCCCACAACAGTAGCCTGAGAGCCGTCGTCCACGTTCAGGCGCAGGACGGTGTAGCCGTTATCTTCGTTAAAATATATGACCGAGGCAACTTCTCCCTCGATTTTTTCCAGCTCCTGTTCCCCCATGGCGCTATATCAGGATATGTATGACGCCCGCCGTCGCGAGGGACACGATGACCGCCGCGATCACAACGCCTGCCGCGATCGGCGGCAGAGCCCGCCGCATACGGATATCGAGAAGCGCCGCCACCAGCGAACCCGTCCATGCCCCGGTGCCCGGCAGAGGAATGGCCACAAACAGCAGAAGGCCCCAAAACTCACACCGGCGGACGCTGTCCGCCTTTGGCCCCGTGGCCTTTCGCTCCAGCCACTCCACGAACCGGCGCAGGGTCTTCGACTTGTCGCGGAGAAAATTCATGATCACCCGGATGAACGCGATGATAAACGGCGCGGGCAGGAGATTCCCCACAACGCTGATGACCGCCGCCTGCCACACCGGCAGTCCCATCGACACGCCCACGGGTATGGCAAGGCGCAGCTCCACAACGGGGAGCATGGACACGATAAACGTGACCAGCGCCTGCCCCGCGCCCATTTCCGAAATCATTTCCGCAATCTGCATAATCTGTCCTTTATCGATCCAAGATTTTCTTCAAAAACTGCCCGGTGCAGCTTGCCTCGCACAGGGCGCAGTCCTCCGGCGTCCCGGCGAAGACGAGCTCTCCCCCGCCGTCGCCCCCCTCCGGGCCGAGGTCGATGATATAGTCGGCGCACTTGATAACGTCAAGATTGTGCTCTATCACCAGAACGGTATTGCCGGCGTCCGCCAGACGCTGAAGGATGTCCAGCAGCCGCGCCACGTCCGCCGTGTGCAGGCCGGTGGTGGGTTCGTCCAGAATATAAAAGGTGTTCCCCGTGCTCCGGCGGGACAGCTCCGTCGCGAGCTTGACGCGCTGGGCCTCGCCGCCGGACAGCGTGGTGGACGACTGGCCAAGCCGGATATAGCCGAGTCCCACGTCCCACAGCGTCTGGAGCTTTGTGCGGATGGCGGCCTGATTTTTGAAAAACTCCAGCGCCTCCTCCACGGTCATATCGAGCGCCTCCGCGATGTTTTTGCCTTTGTACTTCACCTCAAGCGTCTCGCGGTTATAGCGCTGGCCATGACATATCTCGCATGGGACGTATACGTCCGGCAGGAAGTTCATTTCTATTTTTATGAGCCCGTCGCCCGCGCATGCCTCGCACCGTCCGCCCTTGACGTTGAAGGAAAATCGCCCGGACTTATAGCCCCGGAGCTTCGCGTCCTGCGTGGAGGCGAAAAGCTCCCGTATGTCGTTGAAAAGGCCGGTATAGGTGGCGGGGTTGGAACGGGGCGTGCGCCCGATGGGACTCTGGTCGATGTCGATGACCTTGTCGAGGTACTCGAGGCCGGACACGCCGCCGGACTTGCCCGGGCGTACCTTGCGGCGGTTGAGCTTCGCGCCGAGGGTCTTTTCGATGACCTCCGTCACAAGGCTCGATTTGCCGCTGCCGGAAACGCCCGTGACGCAGGTGAACGTCCCCAGCGGGATATCCACGTCGATATTTTTGAGGTTGTTCGCCGCCGCGCCGCGCACGGAGAGAAAATGCCCGTTCCCCGCGCGGCGGGTCTCGGGTATGGCGATCCTCCTCGCGCCGCTGAGATACTGGCCGGTGATGGAGTCCTTGCAGGCCATGATATCCTCCGGCGTGCCGGCGCAGACCACCGAGCCGCCGTGGACGCCGGCGCCCGGGCCTATATCGACGACCCAGTCTGCCGCCCGGATGGTGTCCTCGTCGTGCTCGACGACGATAAGGGTGTTGCCGATATCCGTAAGCTCCCGAAGGGTCTTCAGAAGCTTTGCGTTGTCCCGCTGGTGCAGACCGATGCTGGGCTCGTCCAGAACGTATAATACGCCCATGAGGGCGGAGCCTATCTGGGTCGCGAGGCGTATGCGCTGGCTCTCGCCGCCGGACAGGGACGCCGCGCTCCGCGAAAGGGTCAGGTATCCCAGCCCCACGCTCACGAGAAAATCCAGCCGCTGGCTTATCTCCTTGATGATGCGTTCGGCGATGACGCTTTCTTTCTCCGTGAGCCGGAGCCCGGCAAGAAATTCCAGATTTTCCGTGATGGACATGCGGCAAAAGTCCGCTATGCTTATGCCGCCGACGGTGACGGCCAAAACCTCCTTTTTCAGCCGGTCGCCGCCGCACTCCCGACAGTCGTACTGCCCCATGCAGTCCTCCAGCTCGCTTCGCATGGCCGGGGATTGGGTCTCCTTATAGCGGCGCTCCAGATTGTTCACGATGCCCTCAAAGGGCTGACGGAGCGTTCCGTAGCCGCTTCCCCGGGCATAGCGCAGCTCCAGCGGCTCGCCGTCCGTGCCGTAAAGAAGGACGTTTATCGCCTCCTTCGGCAGCGTCTTTATGGGGTCGTGCAGGTCAAAGCGGTACTTTTTCGCGATGGCCTCGTAGTACATCCGGCATATGGAATCGCCGCGGGCGTTCGACCAGCCGGAGGCCATGATGCCGCCGTCGAGGATGGAAAGATCCGGGTTCGGCATGATGAGCTCCGGGTCCACGCGCAGGAGCGTTCCCAGACCCCCGCAGACGGGGCACGCGCCGTATGGAGCGTTAAAGGAAAACAGCCGGGGCGTCAGCTCCTCCATGGATATGCCGCAGTCCTCGCAGGCATAATTCTGGGAAAAGGACAGCTCCTTATCCTGCCCCACGAGCTCCACGCGAACGATGCCCCCCGCCATGGCAAGCGCCGTCTCCATGGAGTCGGTCAGCCGCCGCAGGACGTCAGCCTTCAGCACAATACGGTCAACGACGATCTCGATGTCGTGCTTCTTGTTCTTGTCGAGCTTTATATCCTCCGACAGGTCGTAGAGGTTTCCGTCCGCCCGCACGCGGACAAAACCGGAGCGCCGCGCGTCCTCGAACACCTTCAAATGCTCGCCCTTGCGGGCGCGAACCACCGGCGCGAGTATCTGCATCCGGGTCCCCTCCGGCAGGGTCATGACCTGATCCACGATCTGGTCTATGGTCTGGCGGCGTATCTCCTTGCCGCATTTCGGGCAGTGGGGGATGCCGATGCGCGCCCACAAAAGGCGCAGGTAATCGTGTATCTCCGTCACCGTCCCCACGGTGGAGCGCGGGTTCCGGGAGGTAGTCTTCTGGTCGATGGATATAGCCGGGGAAAGGCCGTCGATATAGTCCACGTCCGGCTTGTCCATCTGGCCGAGAAACTGCCTTGCGTAGCTGGAGAGGCTCTCCACATAGCGGCGCCGGCCCTCGGCATAGATGGTGTCGAACGCGAGGCTCGATTTCCCGCTTCCCGACAGGCCGGTGAACACGATAAGCCGGTCGCGCGGCAGCTCGATGTCGATATTTTTCAGGTTGTTGACACGCGCGCCCTGTATGCGTAACGTCTCGGGCATGGTAATGATTTTCCTCGCTTATAGATTCCGATATATCAGTCCGTTATCTCGTTTACGTCGCGTCCCATCATGTGCATGTACTCGTCATAGGTACACATGCGGTCGATGCAGCCCTCCGGCGTCAGCTCGATGATCCGGTTGGCCACGGTTTCCGTCAGTTGGTGGTCGTGGCTGTAAAACAGTATATTATACTCAAATGCGCTCATGCCGTTATTGAGCGCGGCAATGCTCTCAAGGTCAAGGTGGTTCGTGGGCTGGTCGAACATAAGGACGTTGGCGCCTTCCAGCATCATTTTCGATATCATGCACCGAACCTTCTCGCCGCCGGACAGGACGCTGACTTTTTTGTATACGTCATCCCCGGAAAAGAGCATCCGCCCCAGAAAGGTACGCAGATAGCTCTCCCGCTTGTCCTCGGAAAACTGGCGCATCCAGTCCATAAGCTCCATATCGCACCCGTCGAAAAAGCCGTTGAAATCCTTGGGAAAATAGGACTGCGTCGTGGAAACGCCCCATTTTACCGTCCCCTCGTCCGGCTCCAGCTCCCCGGAGAGGAGCCGGAACATGCAGGTAATGGCGTTTTCGTTGGAGCTGATGAACGCGATCTTGTCCCCCTTGTTCATAATGAAGGAGACGTTGTTTATGAGCTTTTCCCCGTCCACGGTCTTGGATACGTTCGTGACGAAAAGGCGATCCTTCCCCGGCTCGCGGGCGGCCTTGAAGCCCACCCACGGATAGCGGCGGGAGGACGCCGGGAGCTGCTCCACCGTGATTTTGTCCAAAAGCTTCCGCCGGCTGGTGGCCTGACGAGATTTCGACTTGTTGGCCGAAAACCGCGCGATAAAGGTCTGCAGCTCCTGTATTTTCTGCTCCGCCTTTTTGTTCTGGTCCTTTACGAGCTTCTGCATGAGCTGGCTCGACTCGTACCAGAAATCGTAGTTTCCGACGTACATGCGTATCTTGCCGTAGTCGATGTCCACGATGTGGGTGCAGATATTGTTGAGGAAGTATCGGTCGTGGCTCACTACCAGAACCGCGCCCTCGTAATCCATGAGGAAATCCTCGAGCCACACGGTAGAGGCAAGGTCAAGGTTGTTTGTCGGCTCGTCCATGAGAATGATATCGGGGTTTCCAAACAGCGCCTGCGCCAGCAGAACCTTCACCTTCTGGCGGCCCTCCAGCTCCGTCATCTGCTTCTGGTGCAGATGCGTGGGGATGCCAAGCCCCTGCAGAAGCCGGGACGCGTCGGATTCCGACTCCCAGCCGCCGAGCTCGGCGTATTCCTCCTCCAGCTCCGCCGCGCGGATGCCGTCCTCGTCGGAAAAGTCCGGCTTTTCATAGATGGCGTCCTTTTCCTTCCCGCACTCGTACAGGCGCGGGTTTCCCATGATGACGGTCTCCATGACGGAATAACCGTCGTACATATTCTGATCCTGCCGCAGAACGGACATACGGCACTTGGGGTCTATGTAAACATGTCCCTTCGTCGGTTCGACGTCGCCGGACAGTATCTTCAAAAAGGTGGATTTTCCCGCGCCGTTGGCGCCGATGATGCCGTAGCAGTTGCCGGAAACGAACTGAAGATCCGCGCCGGAAAACAGCACCTGGCTTCCGTATTGCAGGGATAAGTTTTCAACTGTTATCATGTTTTGCCCTCCGTTATATTTGGTTATTGTACCATATCCGCGCCTTATTTAACAGTCCCTGCGCAGAAAAATCTATGAAATTTCATTGACAAGCGTCCCCCTTATGTGCTAATATATCGGAGCAATGCGGAGAGATGTCCGAGTGGTTTATGGAGCTGGTCTTGAAAACCAGTGACTC
>CAZEXC010000044.1:0-11888 GCA_964516625.1 uncultured Oscillospiraceae bacterium
AACCCACTATATCAGAGTCAAAGTCTGGTGTGTTACCGTTACACTACATCCCTATATGGATGCCGCCATCCGTTATGCGATTGAACCGCGCCTGCGGGAAAGGAAACAATAAAAATGGGGTGGGTAATGGGACTCGAACCCACGACACCCGGAACCACAATCCGGTGCTCTAACCAACTGAGCTACACCCACCATATGGCCTATAAAGTTGGCACGCCAGGAGGGACTCGAACCCCCGGCCCACTGCTTAGAAGGCAGTTGCTCTATCCACCTGAGCTACTGGCGCATAAACCGCGAATATGCTTTCTCTCAGCGCTCTGGCTGGAGCGGGCGATGGGAATCGAACCCACGTCCCCAGCTTGGAAGGCTGGTGCACTAGCCGTTGTGCTACGCCCGCAAGCTAGATGATTTTATCATTCCCGGCCGTGGATGTCAATACTTTGCTTCGGGATTTTCGGTTTTTTCCTTTTCGGGTTCGCCCTCTCCGACAGGGTCACGGGCCGGGTCGGAGACGATGGGCGTGGCCGCGTCGGGGGCTGTGGGAGGCTCGTCCGGCGTGGCGGGACGGGGCGGGTTTTCGTGCTTGATGATATGGATGACGCCGGCGCTGTCAAGACTTTGCACGATGGCGCAGGTGATGGGAAGGCCGAGAAGCCCCACGGCGCCGAACAGCCGGGTACCCACAAACATGGCCGCGAGCGTGACCAGCGGGTGCAGCCCCACCTGACGGCCGACGATCCGCGGCTCGATGACCTGGCGCACGACGATCTCCACAGCGTAGATGACAAAAAGGCCGATGCCCTTGCCTGCGTTGCCGCTCAAAAGGCTTACAACGCCCCAGGGCAGCAGGAACAGGCCGGCGCCCACGATGGGGAATATATCCACCACCGCGATGACAAGCGCTATGAGAAACGCGTTATTCTGCCGCAGAATGAGAAGTCCCGCGAAAATTTCCAGAAACGTTATTCCCATGATGATGCCGTAGCTTTTTCCGTATTTTTTCAGGACGGTTTTAAAGCTCTGCTGGGCCTCGTGGACAATGCGGCGGGGCCGTTCCGGCACCTGACGCAGGAGAAAGGCCGTGATGCGGGGGAAATCCGCCGTAAAAAACACCGTGGCGATGACGCAGATGACCGTAGACAGAAGGAATTTCGGAAGCTTCGTCGCCCAGCCGGACAGGGCCGACACAAGCTTCATGGAGGCGCTCGTAACAGCCGAGCCGATGGCGGAGATGATGTCCGGAAGACTGGTGTTCACCATCTCATAGACCTCCGGGCTTATGCGGTTGGCGAGATTTTCCAGAGTATCGGCGATGTGCTCCAGTCCCGGCTCAATAGCGCTGCTGTACAGCGTCGGCAGCCACACGACAAAATCCGCGACGGCGGAAACAATGCGCCCCGCCAGCAGGGTGACGAGTCCGCCCAGAAGCGCAAAAAATACGATCAGGCACAGGATCACCGACAGGTTATATTTAAAATGGCATTTTACAGTGAGCCAGCGTATGACAGGCACGAGCAGCCACGCGAAGAGGAAAGCCACCAAAAAAGGCCAGATGAGATTCAGCAGATATCGAAACACCAGAAATACGATGCCGACGATGACGGCAAAATATGCGGCGTTCGTGATGAACCGCCGGCGGCGGTCGATGTCAGACGTGGCGTATCACCCTTTCCAAAGATGTGGTTTTGGTTTTTTTTTCGTCTGTTTTGTATGGATAAAGATAACATTATTGTGGAGAATTGTCAATTCTGCAATTTTCCTTGTTAAATGCAGAGAAACATCTTATAATAGTAGCAAATAAGGAGGAAGGAAGCATGGAAAGCAAAAAATTCTCCAAGGTCCTTGTGGCCAACCGCGGCGAGATCGCGACGCGCATTTTTCGCGCCTGCAACGACCTCGGCCTGCACACGGTAGCAATCTACAGCAAGGAAGATACATACAGCCTGTTCCGTACCCGCGCCGACGAGGCGTACCTTATCGGCGAGAATGACAGCCCCTTGGGCGCATATCTGGACATTCCCGCCATCATCAGCATGGCCCAGAGCCGCGGCGTGGACGCCATCCATCCGGGCTACGGTTTCCTGTCGGAAAACGCGGAGTTTGCCCGCGCCTGCGAGCAGGCCGGCATCAAGTTTATCGGCCCGTCGTCGGATATTCTGGCGAAAATGGGCGACAAGCTCTCGGCAAAGCAGATGGCCATCGCCTGCAATGTGCCGATTATCCCCGGTTCTACAGAGCCCCTGAAGGACGGACAGGAGGCGCTGGAGAAAGCGAAAGAATACGGCTTTCCCATCATCCTGAAGGCCGCCGCCGGCGGCGGCGGGCGCGGTATGCGCCGCTGCGACACGGAGGATGAGGTCGTCGCCGCTTATGACCTTGTCCATTCCGAGGCGGAAAAGGCCTTCGGAAACGGCGACATCTTCATCGAGAAATACCTCGTCGAGCCGAAGCACATCGAGGTGCAGGTGCTGGGCGACGAGTACGGGAACCTTTATCATCTGGGCGAGCGCGACTGCTCTCTGCAGCGCCGCTACCAGAAGGTGGTGGAGTTTGCGCCGGCATGGAGCGTCCCCCGGCATGTGGTGGAGAGCATCCGAAACGATGCGGTCAAAATTGCCAAATCCGTGGGCTATACCAACGCCGGCACGCTGGAATTTCTTGTGGATAAGTCCGGCAGCTACTACTTCATCGAGATGAACCCCCGCATTCAGGTGGAGCACACCGTCACGGAGATGGTCACGGGCATCGATCTGGTCAGAGCCCAGATACTGGTGGCGGAGAACTACCCCCTGTCCGTGCCGGATATCGGGCTGAGCTGTCAGGAGGACGTACATATAAACGGCTACGCCATCCAGTGCCGCGTGACGACCGAGGATCCGAAAAACAACTTCGCCCCGGACAACGGCAAGATAACGGCCTACCGCAGCGGCGGCGGCTTCGGCGTCCGGCTGGACGGCGGCAACGCCGGCACAGGCACGGTCATAAGCCCCTATTACGACAGCCTTCTCGTAAAGGTCACCAGTTGGGACAATACCTTTGAGGGCGTCTGCCGCAAGGCCACCCGCGCCATCAACGAGGTACACGTCCGCGGCGTCAAGACAAACATCCCCTTCGTCACGAACATTCTGGCAAACGAGACGTTCCGCAAAGGCGGCTGCCATACCAAGTTTATAGACGAGACGCCGGAGCTGTTCGAGTTCGACGCCACCGGCGGCGACCGCGCCACCCGCGTTTTGAAGTACATCGCGAACATTCAGGTGGCCAATCCCAACGCGGAGCGCCATCAGTACGATACGCCCCGCTTCCCCGTCGCTCACGGGCCCGCGCAGTACGAGGGCACTCTCAAGGAGCTGCTGGACAAGAAAGGCCCCAAGGCCGTGCAGCAGCGCGTGTTGGAGGAAAAGAAGCTCCTTATCTGCGACACCACCATGCGCGACGCCCATCAGAGCCTCCTGTCCACCCGTATGCGCACCCGGGATATGGTGAAGGGCGCCGAGGGAACGGCGGAGATACTGAAGGACGCGTTCTCTCTCGAGATGTGGGGCGGCGCGACGTTCGACACGGCTTACCGCTTCCTGCATGAAAGCCCGTGGGAGCGCCTTTCCATGCTGCGGGAGAAGATACCCAATATCCTCTTCCAGATGCTCCTGCGCGGCTCGAACCTCGTGGGCTACGCCTCCTATCCCGACAATCTGGTTCGCGCCTTTGTGAAGGCTGCGGCCCGGGAGGGCATCGATGTGTTCCGCGTGTTTGACAGCCTCAACTGGATGCCGTCCATGCAGGTCGCCATGGAGGAGGTCCTGAATCAGGGCAAGATCCTGGAGGCCACCGTCTGCTACACCGGCGATATCCTTGACCCCCATTCCGACAAGTACACGCTTGACTACTATGTGAAATTCGCCAAGGAGCTTGAAAAGTTCGGCGCTCATACTCTGTGCATCAAGGATATGTCCGGCCTTCTGAAGCCTTACAGCGCCAAGCGTCTGGTGGAGACGCTCAAGCAGGAGGTGGGGCTGCCTATCCATCTGCATACCCACAACACCACCGGCAACCAGATCGCCACATACCTGCTGGCGGCGGAGGCCGGGGTCGATATCGTCGATACCGCCATCCAGCCGCTGTCCAGCCTGACGAGCCAGCCGTCCATGAACGCGCTGGTGGAGGCTCTCAAGGGGCAGGAGCGGGACACCGGCTTCGATACGATCCGGCTTCAGGAGCTGGCGGACTACTGGGCCGACGTGCGTCTGCGCTACGAGTCCTTCGACAAGGGGCTCACCGGCCCCGTCACGGATATCTACCGCTATGAGATACCCGGCGGACAGTACACGAACCTCCAGCCTCAGGTGGAGGCGCTGGGTCTTGGCAAGCGGTTTTCCGAGGTCAAGGAGATGTACAAGGCCGTAAACGACATGCTGGGCGACATCATAAAGGTCACGCCGTCGTCCAAGATGGTGGGAGATCTGGCCATTTTCATGGTGCAGAACAATCTCACGCCGGAGAATATCCGCGAAAAGGGCGCGAACCTCGCTTATCCCGACAGCGTCGTAAGCTTCTGCAAGGGTCTGATGGGTCAGCCCGTCGGCGGCATCCCCAAGTGGCTGCAGGATATCGTCCTCAAGGGAGAAAAGCCCATCGAGGGCCGTCCCGGCGGGCTTATCCCCCCGGTGGACTGGGATCAGATCAAGAAGGAGGTTCACGAGTTCTATCCCGAGGCCGACAAGGATACGGTGTTCATCTCCTATGCCATGTACCCGAAGGTATACGAGGAGTATGTCCGCCACCGCAAGGAGTACGGCTACATCATGCGTATGGGGAGCCATGTGTTCTTTAACGGCATGGCCGTCGGCGAGGTCAACCAGATAAACATCGAGGACGGCAAGACCCTCGTGATCAAGTACCTCGGGCTTGGCGACCTCAACGAGGACGGAACGAGAAACGTCCAGTTCGAGCTCAACGGCATGCGCCGCGAGGTGGCGGTGGTCGATCCCGCGGCCAAGGACGCCGGCGTGTCTACCGTCATGGCGGATCCCAACGACGGACACCAGATCGGCGCGTCCATCCCCGGCATGGTTTCCCGCGTGGACGTACAGCCCGGCGACGAGGTAGACGAAAATCAGGTCCTTGCCGTGGTGGAAGCCATGAAGATGGAGACGAGCGTCGTTGCGACGCGCAGCGGCGTCATCGATCAGGTTCTCATCAAGAAAGGCGACAGCGTCAAGGCCGGAGAGCTTCTCATCACGCTGAAATAATTTTTTCAAGGCTGTCCGGGGCGGATTCTCCGCCCCGGCTTTTTATGGCGTTTGCCGACAGGAAAGGGGAAAAGCCATGTTTGAAAATTTCCGCCCGCCGGAGGGCTATACTTTTGTCTGTGCGCCGCCGGACGCCGCCGCGCCGCCGGCTGCCGGACAGATCACCGTGACGGAGACAGGGGACGCGCTCCGCTTTTTCATGTCCGCCGCGCCGCCCTGTCCCACGGGTGAGGCCAGAGCGCTGCGTCTGGCCGCGGCGCTCTGCGCCCGGAACGCGATTGGCGGACAGACGGAGATACAGTGGCCGGGGAATATTATGTTAACCGGGAAATGCGTCTGCCGCACGGACTGCCGCCGCCGGGAGGACAGCATGCTTTTCGGCTTCGAGATAGACCCTGCGGCGCTTTCGGGGAAAGACCCGGAAACGCTTCTGCGGGATATAACATACGCCCTCGCGGAGATGACCGCCGGCTGCCCGGACGATTTGCCGGTTATCATCCAGCGTTACTGCGAGCACTGCGTCACGCTGATGAAGTTTGTGGACGTGACATACCGGGGTATGCCGGTGTACGGCTTTGCCTTTGCCGTGGACAAGCACGGCGGGCTCATGGTCATGACGCAGGACAGCCGCACGGTCGTGACCGTTTACACCGGCGAAGCGGCGCTGGCCGTGTCCGAACCGGAGGCGCCGGATATGCCGCCCGCGCCAAGGGTCTGATAAAGCCTCTGCCGACAAAGGCTGACGCCCGGAAACGGGGGAAAACGGAGCCGGAGCCTCCCGCCGCTCAGCCGAGGGCCTCGGCCAGCGCGCCCCACCACTCCACGATACGGAACCGCAGGGCGTACAGCTCGCTGTCCTGAGTGATGAGGGCGGCCTGTCCGTCCTCCAGAGACAAAAAGGCGTCTGTGCCGTCGTCCTCGGCCAGCGCCTCGGTACAAAGCGGCGGAAACACCACGCACCACCAGTTTTGACCCGCGCCCTCGCCGATGACGACCCGGAGGGAAACATATTCCCCCGCGGGCAGGGAAAAGGCGCTGTATTCCCGTGTGGGGTAATACTCCGTTCCAAGGGCGGCGGTCACGTCGCCGAGCGCCTCCAGCTCGTTCAGACGGGAAGAAATTATGTCAACCGCTTCCTCCCGCGTCTCACATCCCGCGAGGGCGGGGGACAATATCGCCAGCACTTTATCGCGCATCTGGAGCTTTTCCGCCTGATCCTCGGGACTGTCGGAGGCTGCCACTACATGCAGACGCACAAGCGCGTCCGAAAGCGCCTCGTGCTGCGCCTGCGCCCATGCGCCGGTGCAGAACGTGATGCACAGCGCTATAAGGAGCGCCAGCTCCCAGCTCTTGAGTTTTTGCTTTTTCACGAAAAAATCACCGCCAAGAACAGATCCTGTTTCTATTCTTGGCGGCGTTCGCATTTTCTAAACCTGTCTTATCAGGACAGCGGCTCGGCCGGGGCCGGGCGGGTGAGGCAGCACTCCCGATAGCGGGCCGACAGCGCCGAAAAGGCCGCGCGGGCGGTATCGTCGTCGCCGAACAGACCGAAAACGGCGCTGCCCGTGCCGGTCATGGCCGCGCCCAGCGCGCCGCGGGAGAGAAGCTCGCTTTTTATTGCCGCGATTTCATCCTGACGGCGGTCGAGGACGTCCTCGAAGACATTGTACATCCGGCGCGCCACGCCGGACAGATCGCGGCTCTCCAGCGCCTCCAGCATACCGGGCGTGTCGGGCCGGAGACGGCTTTTGCGCGCGTCGATGCGGCCAAAAAGCTCCGGCGTGGAGATGGCGAAAGCGGGCTTGGCGATGACGACGGCGCAGTCCGGCAGGGGCGGCAAAGGCGTAAGACGCTGGCCGCGCCCTTCCGCCAGCATGGTGCCGCCGGCGACACAGAAAGGCACGTCGCTGCCGATCTGTTCGGCCAGAGCGAAAAGCTCCTCCGGCGTCTTATGCGCGCCGGTGAGCCTGTTGAGGGCCCGCAAAACGGCGGCGGCGTCAGAGGAACCGCCGCCCATCCCGGCGCAGACCGGCGTGCGCTTGACGGTGCGGATGCGCGCGCCGAGGCCGGTATTTGCCAAAAAAAGACGGGCCGCCCGCAGGGCGAGGTTCCGCCCGTCGGAGGGCAGGTAGCGCTGGCCGGGCGCGATGGAAAAGCTCCCGTCCCCGGTCAGCTCCACGTCCAGATCGTCGCCGAAAGCCACCGACTGCATCACCATCTGGAGCTCGTGATAGCCGTCGGCGCCTTTCCCCAGCACGTCCAAAGACAGATTCAGTTTTGCACAGGCATGTTCAAGCATATATACAGTATACCATCGTTTCCGGCAAAATCGGCGCGGCGCTTCTATTTTCCCACGCAGAACCGGGAAAAGATGCCGTTTGTGATGTCCTCCCGCACGACGCGGCCGGAAAGCTCCCCCAAAGCGGTCAGCGCGCCCTCTATCTCCGTCAGCACCGCGTCCGGCGTAACGCCGAGGGCTATGGCCTGCCGCGCTGCGCGGACATAGTCCAGCGCCCGCGCCACGGCGTCCGCCTGACGGGGGTTCGTCAGTATTTCCCCGGCGGGGACGGCCTCGTCCGGCGGGAACAGCGCGGCCACAGCGGCCTCGAGCTCCGCCAGCCCCGCGCCGGTCAGAGCGCTGACGGAGACGGCGTCCTCCCGCGTCCAGACGGCGGGGAGATCCGCCTTGTTCCGAAGGATGATGCGCCTCGGCGCGGCCATGGCGGCGGCCAGAACCTCCCCGTCCTCGGCGGTCAAGGGCTCGGAGCCGTCCAGAACGGCCATCACGAGCTCCGCCGTATCCGCCGCTTCGCGGGAACGCAGGACGCCCAGACGCTCCACAGGGTCGTCCGTTTCATGCAGGCCGGCGGTGTCAAGCAGCCGGAGCAGCACGCCGCCAAGGACGGCTTTTTCCTCCACAGTGTCCCGCGTCGTGCCGGGGACATCCGTGACGATGGCGCGGTCATACCCCACCAGCGCGTTCAAAATCGAGGACTTTCCCGCGTTCGGTCTGCCGAGAATGACGCAGGAGACGCCGTTTTTTAAGACGTTCCCGCGTTGGAAGGTCGCGCCGAGGGCTTCCAGCTCGGCCGCCGCGCCGTCCAGCGCAGCGCCGTATTCTGAAAGCGCAAAAGGCTCGATATCCTCATCGGGATAATCGAGCACGGCGTGATAATGGGAGCATATGGCTGTCAGCGAATCGTATATGCCGTCGGTGCGCCGCGTCACCGCGCCGCCCAACTGGGCGGCGGCGTTCTGCGCCGCGCGGGGGGTCTGCGCGTCGATGAGGTCAACGACGGCCTCCGCCTGCGTAAGATCCATGCGGCCGTTTATAAAGGCGCGGCGGGTAAATTCCCCGGCCTTTGCCTGTCTTGCCCCGGCGGCAAAAAGGCTCTCCAGCGCCTGACGCAGGACGGTGGGGGAGCCGTGGCACTGGAGCTCGGCGGTGTCCTCGCCGGTGTAGCTGTTCGGGCCGCGGGAGACAGTGGCGAGGCACTCGTCCAGAACCGCGCCCTCCGGGGAAAACAGCTTCCCGAGGACGAGCCTCCTGTCCGCCCGCCGGGACATCGGCTCGCCC
Source organism: uncultured Oscillospiraceae bacterium (assembly GCA_964516625.1). Taxonomy (GTDB): domain Bacteria; phylum Bacillota; class Clostridia; order Oscillospirales; family Oscillospiraceae; genus CAJOIG01. The sequence goes on from CAZEXC010000044.1 coordinate 8,827, forward strand.
GTCATGGGGGAAAACACCCGGTCAATGACGGCAAGCGTATCCGGGCCGCTGACGCGCACGATGCCGATGGCGGACAGAACCGCGCCGGTGGCGATGGCGGCAATGGTCTCGGACGCTGCGGCGGGTACGGGTATGCGGTTCATTTTTTTGCGTCGTCCTGTTCGGCCAGATGGTATGTCAGAACCAGCAGACTGTCCGCGAAGTGGATGTTTTCAACCAGCGTTTCGGAGTCGCCCACGTCGAGCTCTGTGTTGGTAAAATTCCATATGGCGCGCACGCCCGCGCCGATGAGGACGTCCGTTAATTTCTGCGCTGCCTCGCGGGGCACGGTAAGGATAGCGATGTCGACCTTGTTTTCACGGACAAAATCACCCAAACTGGCGATATCATAAACGGGATAGCCGGCGACGGTGGAGCCTATCATTTCCGGGCGCACGTCGAACGCGCCAAGGAAACGGTAGCCCTCGATAATAAATTCAAAGTTCTCGATCAGGGCGGTGCCGAGGTGGCCGGGGCCCACCAAAATGGCGGAATAATCCCGGTATGTCCCGAGTATCTGGCCGATCTCCTTTCGCAGAGAATCGATGTTGTAGCCATAGCCCTGCTGGCCGAACTCGCCGAAGCATGAGAAATCCTGTCGTATCTGAGACGGGGTCAGCCCCATCTGGCGGCCAAGCTCCCCGGAGGATATGCGTTCCTCCCCCTTGGCGGCAAGGTCGTCCAGCTTCCGCAGATAGCGGGGCAGACGGCGTATTACGTTATTGGAAATATTGGTGCGTTTCATTTCGGAACCTCCCACATTAATATGCCATGCGATACCATGTGTTAAATTTAGCACATTTTCCGTCAAGTTGCAAATAATATTGTAAGAATAACAATAATTATGTTATAATAACCTAAAACACCCGAAGCGCAGATGCAGAGCGGCTGTTATAATTGACGAAGGACGGCGTTGATCATCATGGCGGAAAAGCGGCTTTCCCATGCGTATATGCTCGTGGGGCAGGATTCGGCCGCGTGCCGTTCCGCGGCGGCGGAGCTGGCCGCGTCTCTTTTGTGCCGCGCGGAAAACGCGCCGTGCCGGACGTGCCGGGACTGCCGAAAGGTCTTTTCCGGCGTCCATCCCGACGTGATATACGTCGAGCGCCAGCCGGGGGAGAACGGCCAGCTCCATCGGGAGATACTGGTGGAGCAGATACGCCGGGTCGCGGCGGACGCCGCCGTCGCCCCCAACGAAGCGGATAGGAAAGTATACGTCATCCCGGAGGCGGACAGGCTCAATGTCCCGGCGCAGAACGCCCTTCTGAAGGCGCTGGAGGATCCTCCCGGCCACGCGTGCTTCGTTTTATGCACTGCGGCGGCGGACGCCCTTTTGCCGACGGTTCGGTCCCGCTGCGTCCGCGTGGACAGCAGCCGCGGGCCTGTGGCCGTACAGGAGCTGTCCGCCCTCGCGCGGGAATATATCGCCCTTGCCGCACGGGGGAACGCGGCGGATATGACCCTGTTTTGCATGCTGCGGGCAAAGCTTTCGCGGGAGGAGGCCGACGGGCTTTTGGAGGAGATAACCGCCGCCCTGTGCGACATTCTCTGCGCCCGGCGGGAGGATCCGGGGCTTTCCCACAAAAAAATCTTTGAACTGACCGCCCTGCTCGATCAGGCGCGGGACTATTTGCGGCGCAACGTATCGCCGAAACAGGTTTTCGGCCTGCTCGCCGCGGAGACTTTGAGGTAACATATGACGGAAGAATTTGAAACGCAGGAAACGGCGGAGACCCCGCCTGTAGAGACCGTGGAGGTCGCGAGCATAAAATTCAGGAACCGGGGCAAGATGTACTATTTCGCCCCCGGCGAGCTGACGCTGAAGCCCGGCGACAAGGTCATAGTGGAAACGGCCAAGGGCCTGGAGATGGGAAATGTGGCGGACGGGAACCACACCCTCGGCAAGGATCGGGTGGTGCAGCCGCTGCGCCCTGTCGTCCGCCTTGCGACGGAGGACGACCTGCGCGTTGAGGACGCGTGCCGCCGCCGGGAGCGGGAGGCGTTCGTCATCGCCCGCCGGAAGATAGAGGATCACGGTCTGGACATGAAGCTCGTGGACGTGGAATGCAGCTTCGAGGGCAACAAGATACTGTTTTTCTTTTCCAGCGACGGGCGCGTGGACTTCCGCGAGCTTGTAAAGGATCTGGCGGGCGTGTTCCGCACCCGTATCGAGCTGCGCCAGATCGGCGTGCGCGACGAGGCGCGTATGCTGGGGGGCCTCGGCATATGCGGCCGTCCCTTCTGCTGCGGTACGTTCATGGACGACTTTGCCCCGGTATCCACGAAAATGGCGAAAATACAGTCCATGAGCCTCAACCCGGCAAAGATATCCGGCTGCTGCGGGCGGCTCATGTGCTGCCTGCGGTACGAGCAGCCGGCTTACGAGGAGCTCGTGAAAAACGTGCCGAAAAACGGCGCTTTTGTGGAAACGCCGGACGGCTATGGAAACGTCGCGCAGGTGAACGTCCTGCGCCAGACCGTAAAGGTCCGGCTGGACGGCCCCGGCGACGACGCGTTCAAAACCTACGACGCGGAGGATGTGGCCGCGATCCCCGGCGGCCGCCCGCGGGACGGGAGCCAGCCGCCCCATGTGCTCGTTCTGAAGCCCAAAAGACCCAAAGAGCCGGAGCAGCCGGAAAACGACTGGACGATGCCCGAACGGCTTATCACCACCGGCGAGGAGCGTCAGGCGAGGAGCGAACGCCCGGAACCGGCGCGCAAGACGCAGAACCGAAACCGTCCCCGGCGGGAGGGGCAGCCCGCCGCCGGAAAACCGCGTCCGTCCCGGCCCCAGAAGCAGGGCGGCGCGCCGAGGGGCGAGCAGTCCGCCGCCGCGCCCAGACACCGCGCAAAAAACCCGAACCCGAGACCCGGCAATACGCCCCGGACGCAGGAGACCGGCGAGCAGAAGCGTCAGAAGCCCCGCTATGGCCGGTGGAACAATAACGGCGGCCGGAACCGTTCCGGCGGCGCGCCCCAGCAGGGACAGGGACAGCCCCATGAGAAATAAGGCCGTCCAGCTT
>CAZEXC010000045.1:0-11804 GCA_964516625.1 uncultured Oscillospiraceae bacterium
TCTTTGGCGCCATTCTTCCCGGCGCGGGAGGAACCCTTCTTCGGGGCGGCTTTTTTCGTCTTTTCGGCCGCGGCTCCGACGACCGCCGGGCCAGACGCGGCCTCATCCGCCCCGGGAAGCGCCTCGACCGTCTCGCCGAGGGCGGTCAAAAGCTCCGCTGCGGATATGTAACGCCGCTCCGGCTCATAGGCCAGCGCCCGGCGCACGACAGCGCCAAGCTCCGGGCTCACGCCCGGCAGCGAGGGGATGCGCTCGCCCTTCATCCGCTTGCGAAGCGCGGCGGCGCGATCCTTTTCCGTCAGCGCCCCGCCCTTGGGCTGGAAGGGCATATATCCGCCGTTGCAGATCACATAGATCAGCAGCCCCAGCGAATACACGTCCGCCGCCGCGCTGCCGTCGTCCTCCCAGAAAAATTCCGGCGCAAGAAATTCGACCTGCTCCGCCTCTCTGTTTGCCGCGGACGCGGCAGAGCCCTCTCCGAGGACGGCTTTCCCATCCTCGTCAAAACGGATGTTCCCCGGCCAGATACAGCCGTGGAAGTCCGTCCCGTCCAGTTGGACGCAAAGCTCGCGCACCATCTGGACAGCTTCATCTGCGGTCATTTTCTTTAATCTCTCTGTCAGCACGGTCGCCGACGTAAGCTCCGTCCCTGCCATATCCAGCTCCTCACAATACGGTAAAAAGTTACATTTTAGTTACGATATAGAAACAATTTATCACAACTTCTTTCTGCTGTCAACACTATATTTTTGGCAAAATCCACGCCGCACCATCCCTAGTGCAGGATGGTGCGGCGGCTACAAAATATAGGTTTTTCCCCGTTCAGCTTTCAAAAAACTTGCCGTGGATAGCGGAAACGGCCCGATCGACGCTGCCCCGCTCGATGAGGCAGGATATTTTTATCTCGCTGGTGGATATCATCTGGATATTCACATGGGCGTCGTTGAGCGCCTCAAACACCAGCGCCGCCACGTCCACGGAGGACATCATGCCCGCGCCCACGACGCTGACTCTGGCGATGTCCTTGTCTACGGTGACGCTCTCAAAGCCGATGGCCTGCCGCCGCTCCTCCAGAACGGTGCGCGCCGTTTCCATGTTTTCCTCGGCCACGACAAAGCTCATGTCGTTCGTTCCGTCCCGTCCGTTTGCCTGAATGATCATATCCACGCTGACGCCGGCCTTCGCCATGGCGTTGAGCACCCGAAAGGCGCTGCCGGGCTTATCCTCCAGCCGGTTCACGGTGACGCGGGCCACCTTGTCGTCCTTGGCGATGCCTGTTATTTTCATCTCCTCCATGCGCTTTGCAACCTCCTTGACTTTTGTACCGGGCGCTCTCACAAGAGAGGAGAGCACCTCGAGCTCCACGCCGTAGCGCTTGGCCAGCTCCACCGAGCGGTTCATAAGCACCTGTGCGCCCATGGACGCCAGCTCCAGCATCTCGTCGTATGTGATTTCCTCCAGCTTCCGCGCCGCCGGCACCTTGCGCGGGTCTGTGGTATACACGCCCTCCACGTCCGTGTATATCTGGCAGCGGTCGGCGTGGAGCGCGGCGGCCAGCGCCACGGCGGTGGTATCGCTCCCGCCCCGGCCCAGAGTGGTATAGTCGTCGAATTTGTTGACGCCCTGAAAGCCCGTGACCAGAACGATGCGGTGCTGGTCAAGCTCCCGGCGCAGGCGTTCCGTCTCCACCCGCCGGATACGGGCGTTCGAGTAGCTCGCGTCCGTTCGGATGCCCACCTGCCAGCCCGTCAGCGACACGACGGGCAGATCCATGCTCTCCAGACACATGGCCATCAGCGCCACGGACTGCTGCTCCCCGGTGGTCAGGAGCATATCCAGCTCCCGCTTGGAGGGATCGGAGTTCAGCTCCGCCGCCTTCTTGAGCAGGTCGTCGGTCGTGTCCCCCTGAGCGGAGAGGACGACTACGACGTCGTGGCCGAGAAGGAACGTCTCCGCGATGATCCTGGCGACATTTCGTATGCGCTCCGCGTCCTTCACGGAGGAACCGCCGAATTTCTGTACGATCAGCATATGCTTTACAGTCTCCTTGTCCCGCCGGACAGATCGCGCCGCCCGGCGGTATTATTATATAGATTCATTCCAGCACGCGGTAACAGGCTCTGGCCTGCACCGCGCCCAGCTTTTCCTCGAGAGCGCGGCGATCCATAGCCTCCGTGATGAAGCCGCACTCGTGGCTCGAGCCGTACACCGGCGATGCGCCGGGGAAAGCCGCCAGAATCATATCCGGCGCATCTGCCGCCCGGACGTACCACCGGGAGGAAAGCGCCGCTTCCGGGGACAGGACGCCCCCCGGCGCGCCGAGATCGGTGTCCTTGCGGACGGACAGGTGCTGCGCCGCGTCTATGATATCCGCCGCCACGGCGCTGGCCGTGGGCCGGCTCCCCGCGCCGGGGCCGTAAAACATGACCTCGCCCACGGCGCTGCCCCGGACAACGCACGCGTTCATGACCCCGCTGACGGAGGCGAGCAGGTGATCCCGCGCCACGAGATGGGGCGCGACGAAGGCGCAGCAGCCGCCGTCCGTCCTCACGGCGCGGCCAAGAAGCTTTATCCCGCAGCCCAGCGCCCGGGCAAGCTCCAGATCCGCCGCGGTTATCCTCGTGATGCCCTCCGCGGGTATCTGCGACACGTCCATGTTGCAGCCGAAGGACAGGTCGGCCAGTATCGCCGTCTTGCGGCAGGCGTCGAAGCCCTCCACGTCCGCGGTGGGATCTGCCTCGGCATAGCCGAGCTCCTGCGCTTTTTTCAGCGCCTCGTCAAAGCTCTGGCCCCGGGCGTCCATGGCCGTGAGGATATAATTCGTCGTGCCGTTCAAAATGCCGAACACCTCGTCGATGCGGTTTGCCGCCAGACACTGGCACAGCGGCCGCAGGATGGGTATCCCCCCGCCGACGCTTCCCTCGAAAAGGTAGTTTACGCCCTTTTGCCGGGCAAGCGCGTTCAGCTCCAGACCGTGCGCCGCCACCAGCTCCTTGTTGCTGGAAACGAGGCTCTTTCCCGCCATGAGCGCGCGTCTGGAATAATCGTAAGCGTCCCCCACGCCGCCGATGACCTCGGCCACGACAGACACCGACGGGTCGTTTTCGATGAGGGAAAAATCCGTCACCATCTTGTCCGCCCACGGGCTTTCGGGGCGTATGCTCCGAACAAGGATATAAGCAAGCTCCAGCGGCTGGCCCGCCACGGCGGCGATTTTCTCCGCCTGCTCCGCCATAACGGCCGCCACGCCTTTTCCCACCGTTCCGAACCCCAGGATCGCGTATTTTATCATCTGTATGGTTTTCTCTCCTTTATCCCGCCGCGACGGCGGCCTTGATTACGCCGTCACCGGCGCCGAGCCTCGACAAAAGCTCTTCGGTCGATATGTCCACATCCGCCATGTCCGCCGTGATGGTAACGGGCGCAGTGCCGTTCGTCGGTATGCCCTGGCTGATGGTCAGTATGTTTGCCCCCGTGCCGGCAAACATGCCCAGCACGGCTGACAGAACGCCCATCTGATGCCGCAGCATGAGCTGGAAGGTAACGATATGTCCCCCGCCCAGCGCCTGAAACGGCATGACGGCGTCCTTGTATTTATAATACGCGGATCTGGATATCCCCACGCGGGCGGCGGCCTCCGCCACCGTCTGCACCTGGCCGGTATCCAGAAGCTCTCTGGCCTGGGTGACGCGGATGAACACCTCCGGCAGCGCGTCCCCATCCACGAGGTAATATCGGGAGCGTCCCTCTTTTGCCACGAAACGTCCTCCTAACAAAAGCATTTGTCCATGTGTGGTGAATTATACTCTGTTTGCGCCGCGGATGCAAGCATTATTTTCCCCGTCCCCGAATAAGCCCTCCGCGCCGTACCATTATATGCGCCCGTTGCCGTTCGCGACAGCGGGACGCCTATTGCATTCGATCGGTAATTTTATTATAATATCACTGCTTAATTTATCAGACCGTTTCAAGGAGCGACAGCATGAGGAACAACTATCAGGCGCTGTATCAGGCGCGGCGCGGGACGGCAGATGACTGCCTGGACGTTATCCGCTCCGGGGACGTGGTGGCCTTCGCCGCCGCGTGCAACGCCCCGGATCAGATACTTTCCCGGATGCACACCATCGCCGGCCGCGTGACAGACGTCAAGTGCATCAAGGGTCACGAGGGGCAATTCCCCTTTGTCACCATGCCCGGCATGGACGGGCACATAAACACCGGCTCGTTTTTCTTCGGCCACGATCTGGCCGAGGGTCTTCGCACGGGAAACGCTACCTTCATTCCCGCCGACATGTGCGACTACTCCACCTTCACGCAGGGGCACTACCCCTGTAATGTGTTTGCGGCCGCCGCCACGCCCATGGACGAGGACGGGAACCTGCAGGTCGGGCTGTGCATGATGTACGAGGACGCGGCCTACGCCTGCGCGGATCGCATCATTTTAGAGGTCAACCCGAATCTGCCCCGGGTTCGCGGCGGGCTTGAAATAAACATCAGCGAGGTGACGAGGCTGGTAGAGGTGGATTACCCCATCAACGAGGTGCCGGAGGCCGTGCCCTCGCCGGAGGAAATGCAGGTAGCCAAAAACGTCCGCTCCCTTATGCGGGACGGCGACTGCATCCAGATCGGCATCGGCTCCCTGCCGGACGCCATCGCCAGCCAGATGAGCGATCTGAAGGATCTGGGGCTGCACACCGAGATGGCCACCACCGCCATGGGGCGGCTCATCGAGTCCGGCGTCATAAACGGCCAGCGGAAAAACTTCAAGCACGGCCAGCATCTGTTCATCTTCGCCGGCGGGACGCCGGAGCTGTACCAGACGCTGGGGCGGAACGAGGCGTGCCGCATCGTTCCGGCGGTATACGGCGCGGATCCCTCCATCATCATGAAAAACGACAATATGGTATCCATCAACACCTGCGTGGAAATGGATCTGACCGGCAATATCTGCTCGGAGAGCATCGGCCCGCGCATCATATCCGGCTCCGGCGGAGCCTTCGATTACGTTTACGGCGCGCTTCACGCCCGCGGCGGCCGGAGCATCATGGCGTTTACGTCCAAGACGAAAAAGGGCATATCGAAGATCGTGTCCATGCTGGCCCCCGGCGCGGGCGTCACGATCCCCCGGAATTACGCCGACTACATCGTCACGGAATACGGCATCGCCAGTCTGCGGGGGCGTTCCCTCAAGGAGCGGACGCTGGAGCTTATCTCTATCGCGCACCCCGACTGCCGGGATCGGCTTCGCAGCGAGGCGAGAAAGCTGTTTTATATATGACGGCATAACGCAAACGGGCGCGCTGCGGACATAACGCGGCGCGTCCCGATTTTTAAGAAAACCTTAAGAAAAAGCGGCGGCTCCCGTTAAGATTTCCCCTGTATCCTTACGGCAGGATCGACGGGAGCGAGAGGAAAGGAGGCGGCGGATATAAACGAATGTATACTGGTGGCGGATGATGACCGCGAGATCGTTCAGGCCATAGCGCTGCTGCTGGAAAAGGAGGGGTACCGCGTCCTCCGGGCCTATGACGGCATGGAGGCTCTGCGCCTCATCGGGGAGCAGGACGTGCATCTCATCATTCTGGACGTGATGATGCCGAAGCTTGACGGCCTTTCCGCGATGATGCGGATACGGGAGAGGAAAAATCTTCCCATCATCGTGCTGAGCGCCAAAAGCGAGGACACCGACAAAATCCTGGGTCTTTCCATAGGGGCGGACGACTATGTTACCAAGCCCTTCAGCCCTCAGGAGCTTGCGGCGCGCGTCAAAAGCCAGCTTCGGCGGTACACCATGCTGGGCGGCGTGAACGCCCGGCAGAGGGAGGACGAGCTTGTGAACGGGCGTCTGTGCTACAGACTGTCCGAGCGGACGCTGTATGCGGACGGGGAGCCCGTGCGCCTGACCGCCACGGAGACGAAGATCGTGGAGCTCCTCATGCGCCATCCGGGCCGCATTTTCCCGGCGGAGGAGATATACGAGCGTGTGTGGGGGGAGCCGTCCTACGCCTCGGAAAACACGGTCATGGTGCATATTCGCCATATCCGGGAAAAGATCGAGCTCAATCCCAGAGATCCCGAATACATAAAGGTGGTATGGGGCATTGGATACAAAATGGAAAAGATGGAGGCCCGCCGTTAGCCTCGGAGCCTTCGTGGCGGGCATGTCGCTTCTGCTGTGCGGCGCGACCAGCGCCGTTTCCGGCGTTCTGACTGCGCTGGAAAACGGCAGCCGGCCCACGCTCATCCGCGACACGGACTACCAGCAGACGGCGGAATTCCGGCAGTATATTTCCGAAAAGCTCAACACCCTCGTCAGCGCCGCGGAGGAAAGCCTGTATATAGGCGCTAACTGGGTGGACGATTTCAGCTACGACAATTCTGGTTACGCCATGGAATGGGGCGAAAACACCATTCTTGACTGGGCCGCCGTAAACACCGACGAAGCCGTGGAATACAGCGTATTCCTGAACGCGGCGTCGGCGACAGAGGCCGTCGTCGTTCCCATCGTCACGCCCACGCCCTCGCCCGTTCCGGCGGAGGGATCCGCCGGCGGCGAGCAGGCGCAGACATACGCTTCCGCGGAGGACAGCGGCGGTTCTGCTCTTGGCCGCGCCTGGTATGAGTATATGAACCGGCTCGCGGGGGACAGGAACCTCCTGTACGCGGCAGTGAAGGACGGCAGCATACTTTATTCCAATTTTACCGCCTCATCGGACTGGCTCGGTCAGGATTTTTCCCAGGAGATAGACACGGAGGCATATGATTTCCTCCTGTGGTTCAACCGCAGCGGCGACGGTCTGGTGGAGATAACGAAGGACGGCGTTTCTCAGGACGTCTACGGCACGGGGACATATACCGCCGACAGCCTCTGGCTCCTGCCGGGATACGAAAACATCGAAACGGACATCGACAGCGACGTGGTCATATTCATGGCCGTGGCAAAAACGCCGGTCCTGTACGCCTCCGGCAGCAGCGTCCTCGGACAGGAGCTGTATGACATTTATACCCGCGCGCAGAAGCAGGACGCCTCGTTCCGCACGGGCCCCATCCTGATGGCGGTCTCCCTGCCTTTTCTGCTCCTGTCTCTCGTCATGCGAAAATCCAGACGCCGGGCGGAGGCGTTCATCGCCCGTCAGCTCAGGGTCGTCTGGATGTGGCCGAAGATCCTCGTGCTTCTGGGCGCCGCCGCGCTTTTGACGGTGATCTGCCTGAACAGCGAATGGCTGCTCCCCATTCCCCTGATCCTGTTTTGGACGCTGTATGTCCTGGCGGTGGACATCACCGGCAACCGGGGGCGGCAGAAGCGGCCCCTGCGGGATCTTTTGCGCCGCATCCGAACCCGGCGGGAGGGGCCCTCTCTCCAGCGGCGGATGGCCCGGCGGAGCCGGGGGATGCTTCTTGTCTCCGGGCTTCTTTGTCTGGTCTTTTGCCTGTGCGTCGTCTGCGCGGTCATTTTTCTGGTAAATCAGGGCGGTTGGCGGCTGATTTTGGCGGCCATTGTCTGCGCGGCGGCGTCCGGCGTCCTCGCCGGCGTCAGCCTCTCGGCGCTGAAAAGGGAGATCGGCCTTGCCAATGACATCGTCCTTCTGGCGGAGCAGATAGACAGGGTCAGAGGCGGCGACCTGTCGGAGCCTCTGACCCTCCCGAAGGACGCCGATCTGTATCAGGCCGCGAAATCCCTCGGGGAGATACAGCAGGGGCTGGAGGCGGCGCTGCAGGAGCGGCTGCAAAGCGAGAGGATGAAGGTGGAGCTTATAACGAACGTCTCCCACGACATAAAGACCCCCCTGACGTCCATCATAAGCTATGTGGATCTGCTCAAGCAGGAAACGGAGCTGCCCGGGCACGTGCAGGATTTCATCCGCATTCTGGACGAGAAATCCCAGCGTCTGAAAGCCCTCGTGCAGGACGTGTTCGAGATCAGCAAGGCCGCGTCGGGCCAGCTTCCCGTGAATATGGAAGCGCTCGACCTCGGGAAGCTGCTGCGCCAGACGCTGGCGGACATGGATCTTCCGATCAGGCAGAGCGGCCTTGCCGTGAAGACCTCTATCCCCGACAGTCCCGTCATGATACGGGCCGACGGCCAGCGGCTCTACCGCGTGTTCCAGAACCTGCTGCAAAACGCGCTGCAATACTCCCTGCCCGGCTCCCGCGTGTTCCTTACGCTGCGGGACGAGGCGGGCGAGGCGCGGGTACAGGTGAAAAACACCTCCGCGCAGGCGCTGGACGACACGGTGGACTTCACCGAGCGCTTCGTCCGCGGGGACGAGAGCCGCACGGACGGAGGAAGCGGCCTTGGCCTGTCCATCGCCAAAAGCTTTGCGGAGGCCTGCGGCGGCGCTCTCCGCATCGACCTCGACGCCGATCTGTTCACCGCGGCGGTGACGTTCCCGACGCTGGAGCGGGAAGGCAGCGCCGGGGAAAACGCCGGCAGCGGGCAGCCTTGACCGCCGGCGCCGAAAGCCTCGCGCCCGCCGGGGAAGGAGCTCACTCGTCCAGCTTGAGCACGGCCAGAAACGCCTCCGTGGGGAGCTGGACGCTGCCGAGGGAGCGCATCTTTTTCTTGCCCTCCTTCTGCTTTTCGAGGAGCTTTTTCTTCCGGGTGATATCGCCGCCGTAGCACTTGGCGAGAACGTCCTTCCGCAGAGCCTTGACCGTCTCCCGGGCGATAATTTTGCCGCCGATGGCCGCCTGGATGGGAACCTCGAAAAGCTGACGGGGGATGTTCTCCTTGAGCTTTTCGCAAAGCCGCCGGGCGCGGGGGTACGCCTTGTCCTTGTGGGCGATAAGGCTGAGCGCGTCCACGGGATCGCCGTTCAGGAGCAGATCGACCTTCACGAGCTCCGACGGGCGGTACTCTGAAAATTCATAGTCCATAGAGGCGTAGCCCTTCGTCCGAGCCTTCAGCGCGTCAAAAAAATCGTAGATAATCTCGCCGAGGGGCATTTCGTAGGTGAGCTCCACAAGCCGCTGGTCGAGGTACTGCAAGCCCTTGTAAATGGCGCGGCGATCCTGACACAGGGGCATGATGTTCCCCACAAACTCCTGGGGCGTCAGGATGGTCATATCCACATAGGGCTCCCGTGCCTCCGCGATGGCGGAGACCTCCGGGTAGTCGTGGGGATTGTCCACATAGCGGACGGAGCCGTCCGTCATTTCTATCTCGTAGATAACGGAGGGCAGGGTCGTCACAAGGTCGAGGTCGAACTCCCGTTCGAGCCGCTCCTGAATAATCTCCAGATGCAGCATCCCCAGAAAGCCGCAGCGGAAGCCGAAGCCCAGCGCGGCGGAGGACTCCGGCTCGAAGGACAGGCTGGCGTCGTTCAGCCGGAGCTTTTCCAGCGCGTCCCGCAGGTCGGGGTATTTGGAACCGTCCTCTGTGTATATGCCGCAGTAGACCATGCTCCGCGCCGGGCGGTAGCCGGGGAGGGGCTCCGCCGTCGGGCGCGCGAGACCCGTGACCGTGTCGCCGATGCGGGTGTCCGCCACGTTTTTGATGCTGGCGGTGAAATACCCGACCTCTCCGGCGCAGAGCCTGTCGCAGGGCTCCATGCGGGTGGGGAGCAGATGCCCGACCTCCACGACCTTATAGGAAGCGCCGCTGGCCATGAATTTTATGTCCATGTCCCTCTGGATAACGCCGTCCTTCAGGCGCACCAGCACGATGACGCCGCGATAGCTGTCATACTGGCTGTCGAACACGAGCGCCTTCAAAGGCGCGTCCGCGTCGCCCCCGGGCGCGGGGACGCAGGCAAGTATCCTGTCAAGCACGGCTTCGATGTTGATGCCGTTTTTGGCCGATATCTCCGGCGCGTCCATGGCGGGGATGCCGATGATGTCCTCCACCTCGGCCTTTACGCGCCCGGGATCGGCGGCGGGCAGATCTATCTTGTTGATAACAGGCAGTATCTCCAGATCGTGCTCCAGCGCAAGGTAGGTGTTTGCGAGCGTCTGCGCCTCCACGCCCTGAGAAGCGTCCACCACCAGCACCGCTCCCTCGCACGCGGCAAGGGAACGGCTGACCTCGTAGTTGAAGTCCACATGTCCCGGCGTGTCGATGAGGTTGAGCTGGTAGTCCTTCCAGTGCAGGGTGACGGCGCGGGCCTTTATGGTGATGCCCCGCTCCCGCTCCAGATCCATATTGTCGAGGATCTGATCCTCCATCACCCGCCGATCCACCGCGCCGCAAAGCTCTATGAGCCGGTCGGACAGGGTGGACTTCCCGTGGTCGATGTGGGCGATTATCGAAAAATTGCGAATGTTTTCCTGCTTCATCGGACGTAACTCTCCACTTCCTCCGCCATGGAGCGCAGGGCGCCGGAAAGCGCCAGGAGCGCCGCGGGGCTGGGCGCGCGCGTCCCCGGCTCCATGCTCCGGCCAAGGAGATAGTCCGCCGTCACGCCGTAGTAGTCGCAGGCGCGGCACACAAACGGGAGCCCCGGCTCCCGCGCGCCGTTTTCATAGTGGCTCAAAAGCGCCTGAGAGATGTGCAGATCGGCGGCCGCCTTCCGCTGGGACACGCCCTTCCGCCGCCGCAGGTCGGCCAGGATATCGCAAAATCTGTTTTCTTCCATACTCTCCCTCTTCCCTCCTGCATGATAACTAAGCGTATTATATACGCGCCGGTGTTTTTTGTAAACAGAAACTTGCATTTTAGCCCGCTAAGTGATACCATTATTTTCAGCGCGATTTTATACTCACATACCTAATTTTACATAGGAGGACGATCCGATATGTTTGACGAACTCATCGAGGCGCTGAAGGCCGCGGAGAAAAAGACCATCGTATTCACCGAGGGCACCGACGCCCGCATTCTGGAGGCCGCTGACCGGCTTTTGAAGGGCGGCTTCCTGCAGCCCATCCTCGTCGGCGTCGTGGCGGACGTAAAGGCCGCGGCCGCCGCCGGCGGCTTTGACATCACCGGCGCGGAAATCATCGACCCCGCGACCTATCCCGAGATGGACGCCATGGTTTCGACGATGGTGGAGCTCCGCAAGGGCAAAATGACCCCCGAGGACTGCCGGGCGAATCTTCTCAAGGGCAACTACTTCGGCACCATGCTGGTGAAGATGGGCAAGGCCGACTGCCTGCTGGGCGGCGCGACCTACTCCACCGCCGACACCGTGCGCCCCGCGCTCCAGCTCATCAAGTGCAAGCCCGGCAACACCAACGTCTCCGGCACATTCATCATGGTCCGCGAGAAGGACGGCGTGGAGGAGAAATACGCCATGGGCGACTGCGCCATCACCATCCACCCCACTGAGGATCAGCTCGTCGAATCCGCCGTGGAGACCGCCCGGATCGCCAAGAAATTCGGCATCGACCCGAAGGTCGCTTTCCTGAGCTTCTCCACCAAGGGCTCCGCCAAGGACGACTCCGTCACCCTCATGGCAAACGCCTGCGCCAAGGCCAAGGCCGCCATGCCCGACGTCCCCGTGGACGGCGAGATGCAGTTTGACGCCGCTGTGTCCCCCACCGTCGGCCAGCTCAAGTTCCCCGGGAGCCCCGTGGCCGGCTATGCCAACACGTTCATCTTCCCGGACGTGAACTCCGGCAACATCGGCTATAAGATCGCCCAGCGCTTCGGCGGCTTCGCGGCCTACGGCCCCCTGCTGCTCGGCCTGAACGCCCCCATCAACGACCTGTCCCGCGGCTGCGTGGCCGACGAGGTCTACAAGATGGCCATCATCACCGCCTCTCAGGCGCTGTGATCCCAAACCGCTGAAAAAGGCGCTGTCTCAAAACAGCTTTTCACGCTGAATTGAGGCGGCGCCTTTATCGTTTTCTCTGTTTCGCTGCGCCGC
>CAZEXC010000046.1:0-8195 GCA_964516625.1 uncultured Oscillospiraceae bacterium
AAAAAGAGGCGCTGCCTCGATTCAGCCTGAAAAGCTGTTTTGAGACAGCGCCGTTTGCTATATGTTAGATCAGCACTTCTCCCAGATGGTGGCGACGCCCATGCCGCCGCCGATGCAGAGGGTCGCGAGACCTTTCTTCGCGTCGGGACGCTTGAGCATCTCGTGGATGAGGGTGACGATGATGCGCGCGCCGGACGCGCCGACGGGGTGGCCGAGAGACAGCGCGCCGCCGTTGACGTTCACCTTCGACATATCGAAGCCGAGCTCGCGGGCCACAGCGATGGACTGCGCGGCGAAAGCCTCGTTTGCCTCGATCAGGTCGATATCGTCGATGGTCAGACCGGCCTTGGCCAGCGCGTTGCGGGAAGCGGGAACGGGGCCGACGCCCATGATCTTGGGGTCAACGCCGCCCTGACCGTAGCTGACGAGCTTGGCCATGGGCTTGAGGCCGTATTTCTCGACCGCCTCGGCGCTGGCGAGGATGATGGCGGCGGCGCCGTCGTTGATGCCGGAGGCGTTGCCGGCGGTGACGCGCTGCTGGCCATAATCGGCCTGAGCGCCCTTGCGGGCGGTGGGCTCAAAGGTATCGACGACCTTGTCGGCGGTGTTGTCCGCGCTGACAGGGAAAGCGCCGCGGAGCTTGGAAAGGCTCTCCATGGTGGTGTCGTTTTTGGGGAACTCGTCGACCTTGAACTCGACCATTTCCTTTTTCTTCTTGACCATGACGGGGACAATCTCGTCGTCGAAGCGGCCGGACGCCTGCGCTGCGGCGGTCTTCTGCTGGCTGGAGAGCGCGAACTCGTCCAGATCCTGACGGGTGATGCCCCAGATGTCGCAGATGTTCTCGGCGGTGGTGCCCATGTGGTAGTTGTTGAACGCGTCCCACAGGCCGTCGTTTACCATGGTGTCCACCATGGTGGTGTTGAACATGCGGGCGCCGCCGCGGGCCGCGGGCATGGCGTAAGGAGCCATGGTCATATTCTCCGCGCCGCCGGCCACGACGATATTCGCATCGCCGGAGGCGATAGCGCGGGCGGCCTCAATGACGGACTTCATGCCGGAGCCGCAGACCATACCCACGGTATAAGCGGGGACGGAGAAAGGCAGACCGGCCTTGATGCCCACCTGACGGGCGGGGTTCTGACCCTGATTGGCGGTGAGGATGCAGCCGAACATCAGCTCGTCCACCGCGTCGGCGGGGACGTTGCCGCGCTTGAGAGCTTCCTTGACGACTACCGCGCCGAGCTCGGAGGCGGGGGTGTTTGAGAGGCTTCCCTGAAACTTGCCGACAGCGGTGCGGCAGCAGGAAACCAGATAGATATCTTTCATAATGGGTTCCTCCTTAAAAGTATCTTGCGCCCCAAAGGGCAGACAGAATTAATTCTCGCTGCTTTTCAGTATAGTACACAGCTTTACAAAAATCAAGGATTTCCGTTCAGGGCTTTTATCGTTCAGGGGGGCCTTTTTCCGCATCGGGCGATTGACAGCCGACGAATTGGTGATATAATATTAACAAGCTTATGTCTGCGGGCATAGACGAATTTTTGAAAGGAAAGGAATCATAAGAATGAAGAAAGCAGCAAAATCGCTGGCGCTGTTCATAGCTCTGTGCATGCTCCTGAGCGTGACCGCGCTGGCGGACTCTTTCGAGACGACCGTAAATGTCGATGGCACCGACCTTACCGTCACCGGCGAGGTGGACGCAAACGGCAGCGTCACCCTTGCTACCATCAACAACATGGACGCCTCTGAATTTCCGGAAGACGACGAGATCACCCTTGCCATCATTGACGCCGTTCAGGCCGAGGTCTATGACGCGGACGCGGCCCGGGCCGAGACCTTCGGCATCGGCGGGGACACCAGCGCCAGCTCCTCCTCCGAGGAGATCGCCGTGACCTATGACGTCTACATCGACGAGAGCGCTTCCTACGACACTTACACCTTCGATGGCAGCACCATGGGCGCTTCCGATGGCTATCTGACCGTCACCGTGGGCGGCGTGGAGGTCAATCCCGCCGACCTCGTCGGCGAGTATGAGGACGTTGTCTTCACCGTCACCGGCCAGATCCCCGCTTTCGTGGACGGCTATGCGTCTGCCTACCGCACCGCGCTGTATTTTGACGAGGACGGTCTGAACGAGGATCTGTCCGTTCTGGACGCGGTCATGGCCGGCGACTATGACGACGAAGGGGCTTCCGACATCCTGATCACCTCCCGGAACGCCAACTTTGAGGGCGTCATCGTATCCGGCGGCGATTACACCATCGACGGCCTGACCATGCTCGCCGAAGGAAACGGCGGCAACGACTTTGCCGGTGTCGGCGCCGGCGTCGCTGTCGGCGGCACGGGCAGTCTTACCCTCAACGACTACACCTTCCTGGCCCACGGCGTCATCCGTCACGGCATGTTTATCGGCGGCGACGACGTGGAGAACCCGCCTTCCCTGACAATCAACAACGGCATCATCGTTGCCGGCAACCCCGAGTATGAGGACGGCAGCACCATGTACGAGGCAGAGTCCTCCATGAGCATGAGCTCGAGCCCCTGGATGCTCGGCATCGTTGCGACGCCCGAGGTCCGCACCCAGCTTATGGCCTCTACCGGCGTTGGAAACTACAACGACTGCGTGATCCTCTCCTCCGGCTGGGGCATCGTATCCTCCGACGCGGTGGACGGGCCGGCCGACTGGGGCGAATATACCATCCAGATGAACCTGACCGACTGCGTGCTTGACTTCACCGGCTACAGCGGCTATGTCTCCTACGCGATCGGATCGACCCACAACACCTTTACCGGCTGCACCATCGGCAACGCCATCGGCAGCGGCGTGCTGGACGACGTGATAGAGGAAGTAAAGGACAGCTATGATTACGACATAGCGTATGAGCCCTCTGTTGAGATCGAGGCCGACGGCCGGGCTTACAACACCACCTACGCCCTCATCGTCGCGAACGAGTCCGCCGGCGGCACCTTTGAGGACTGCGTTTACACCGGCGAGTACGGCGTCATGTACCACAAGACCAACAACGTCCGCTATGTCCCCGGCGACACGGACAATTCCTCCGACATCTACACCGACGAGGATTATGCCGGCGGCTATACGCTCATCAAGGACTCCACCTTCTACACGAACGGCGCGGCTCTCCTTGTCAAGGCCTGCACCCCCGCCATCTATGTGGAGAACACCAAATTTGAGGCGAACGACGGCGTCATCGTCCAGCTCATGACCTGCGACGACCCGGGCATGGGCAGCCAGTACTTCTCCGAGATCCTTGACCTTTCCGCCGAGGTGGAGGCCGATCCGGACTACGATCCTTACGACTACAACACCAAGGACCTGACCATCTTCGACTTCAATGTCGAGAACATGGTGAACGACGTCCAGATCGAGTTTGCCGACTGCACCGGCGAGACCGCGCTTGACGGCGACTTCTACAACTCCATCACCGTATCCACCACCGGCGAGGGCATGACCTGGTGGGGCCAGAGCCTTATCCTCAGCTTTGACAACTGCGAGATAAACGGCAACATCTCCTCCTCCAGCGCCCTGCATAACGCCTACAGCGGCTACTATGACGCAAACGGCGAGGAGGTCGTCGCCGACACCACCGACGACGCCATAGCCGCCGGGGCTGTCGAGGGACGTATCACCTCCGACAACGCCACCTATCTCGGTAATCTGACAAACGTCACCAGCGCCACTGTCAACAACGGCGTCTGGGTCACGCTCACCAACGGCTCCGTCTGGACGCCCGCCGACACCTGCTACATCACCCGCCTGTATGTCGACGACAGCTCCGTCATCAACGGAACCGTCACCATCGACGGCAAAGACGCTGAGATCGAGGCCGGCGAAACCTACACCGGCGCTATCGTCGTCACCCCCGCCGCGAGTGCCGCCGCTGCGGAGGAAGTCCCTGCCGACGAGGGCACCGACACGCCCGCCGGCTTTGACGAGAGCATGAACGACGGTCTGGACGCCAGCGCCTATCCCCACTTTGACGAGTATCGGGATTATGTGGCCGAGCTTGCCCTGGCCGACAGCTTCATGGCCTCTCAGGACGGCATCCCCGACGACATTTACGCCGCCGCCAGCCCCTATATCGCGCCCTTCTCCGACATCAACTCCGTTATCGGCGCGATGGATTACGGCGACTGGATGGCCGCCAATTACGCGGGCGAGGATTACCCCGCCGCGTAAAGCGCCTGCCTGAAGCCGTCAAAAAACAGACCTGTCCCGGCAAGATTTTGCAAAACGGTATTTTGTAAAAGCCGGGAAAACCCCCAAAATTGCAGAGGACGGCGTGACCTCAGTCACGCCGTCCGATTTGCCGGCAAGCCCGCTGACAGCGTAAGGCTTTGCGCTTATGATATAATGCCGGTGGCGATGGGCGTAAAACCAAAGCCCATGATACCGCCTCAGAGAAAAGAAAAACCAATATCGCGCAGGAGAGAAGATATATGCAGGACACCGGGAGCCTCGCCGCCATTCTGGCGGCGGAGCTTGAACAGGACAGGACGTGCGTGGAAAACGTCATAAAGCTCCTTGACGAGCAGAATACCGTGCCGTTTATCGCCCGCTACCGCAAGGAGCTCCACGGCTCCATGGACGACCAGACGATACGCGAAATATCGGAGAGACTTGCCTATCTGCGCAGTCTCGACAAGCGCCGCGATGAGGTACGGGCGGCCATCGGGGAGCAGGGGAAGCTCACGGACGAGATATCCGCCGCCATCGACGGCGCGCAGACCCTCGCCGCGCTGGAGGATGTCTACCGCCCTTATAAAAAGAAACGGCGCACCCGCGCGTCCGCGGCCAGAGAAAAAGGACTGGAGCCGCTTGCGCTGGCGCTTTTTGCTCAGGATGGGAAAAGCGGCGACATCTCCGCCATGGCGGCGGAGTACGTCGACCCGGAAAACGGCGTGGAGACAGCGGAGGACGCTTTGGCCGGGGCGTCGGACATTATAGCGGAGCTCATTGCGGACGACGCCGCCGTGCGCGCCCGCCTGCGCTCCCTTTATGAGCGGCAGGCAAGCCTCGTGTCGAAAGCCGCCGGAGAGGAGGACTCCGTTTACCGGCTGTATTACGACTACGCCGAGCCCGTATCCCGCGTGCAGAGCCACCGCGTTCTGGCGATCAACCGCGGCGAGCGGGAGGGCTTTTTGAAGGTGTCCGTCAGGACGGACGAGGCCGCCGCCATGCAGGCTGTCCGGCGGATGACGGTAAAGCCGGGAAGCTTTTCCATGGCTTTTGTCGGCGCGGCGGCGGACGACGCGTGCAGCCGCCTTATTTTCCCCTCGCTGGAGCGGGAGATACGCTCCGCGCTGACGGACGCGGCAAACGAGCAGGCCATAAAGACCTTTTCGCTGAATCTGCGGGCTCTGCTTTTGCAGCCGCCGGTAAAAAACCGGGTGACGCTGGGCTTCGACCCGGCCTACCGCACGGGCTGCAAGCTGGCGGTGGTGGACGGCACGGGGAAGGTTCTGGAGACCGGCGTCGTGTACCCAACGCCGCCGCACAATAAAACGGCGGAGGCCCGCGCCGTGCTTACCCGCATGATAAAGCGGCACGGGGTCACCGCCATCGCCATTGGAAACGGAACCGCCTCCAAGGAGTCGGAGATATTTATCGCGGAGCTTCTCAAGACGCTGCCCGGCGTGGCGTACATGATGGTAAACGAGGCGGGCGCTTCGGTCTATTCCGCCTCGAAGCTCGGCGCGGCGGAGTTTCCCAACTTCGACGTGTCCCTCCGCTCGGCGGTGTCCATCGCCCGTCGGCTCCAGGACCCATTGGCCGAGCTTGTGAAGATAGACCCGAAAAGCATAGGCGTCGGCCAGTACCAGCACGATATGCCGCCCGCCCGGCTCGGCGAGGCGCTCGAAGGCGTGGTGGAGGACTGCGTAAACAGCGTGGGCGCGGATCTGAACACCGCTTCCGCCGCGCTGCTGGCTCACATCGCGGGGCTGACTGCCGCCACGGCGAAAAATATCGTCGCCTACCGGGAGGAAAACGGCGCTTTTACCTCCCGCCGCCAGCTTTTAAAAGTCCCGAAGCTGGGGCCGAAGGCGTTTGAGCAGTGCGCCGGCTTCCTCCGCGTGCCGGAGGGGAAAAACGTCCTTGATAATACCGGCGTCCATCCCGAATCCTACGAGGCCGCCGAAAAGCTTTTGTCCCTTTGCGGCTACACGCTGGCGGACGTGGCGGCCGGGCAGGTCACGGCTCTGCGGGAGCGGCTGGATAAAGCGGGCGCAGCCCGCGCCGCGGCCATCGCCGGGGTAGGCGAGCCGACCGTAGCCGATATCGTCTCCGAGCTTATGAAGCCCGGCCGCGATCTGCGCGACGAGCTCCCGCCGCCCATGCTGCGGACGGACGTTATGAGCCTTGAGGACTTGAAGCCCGGCATGGTCATGATCGGTACGGTGCGGAACGTGGTGGACTTCGGCGCGTTCGTGGATATCGGCGTACATCAGGACGGCCTTGTGCATATCTCGCAGATAACCGACCGCTTTATCCGCCACCCGTCGGAGGTTCTGAAGGTCGGCGACGTGGTAAATACCGTCGTGCTCGACGCGGACGCTTCCCGGAAGCGGATATCCCTCAGCATAAAGCAGGCCCCCGGGGCCGGAAAGGATACGGGAAATGGATTATAAAGGAAAGAAAATCTCCATTCTGGGGGATTCCATCTGTACGTTCAAGGGCGTGACCGTGGACGACCCCAACACGTTTTACGGCAATGTCATGTGCCGAAAGGGGGGCTTTTCCGGCGCAGCGGATACATGGTGGATGCGCGTCATAGACGGGCTCGGCGCCGTGCTTGAGCGGGACAACGCCTATGCCGGCTCCTGCGTCACCGACGGCTACGGCCTCGGACGCGGCGGCTGCACGGCCGAGCGCATCGGCGCGCTCGGGAGCCCGGATGTGATCCTCGTTTTTATGGGAGCAAACGACATGGGCTTTTCCGTGCCGGAGGCGGAGTTCCGCGCCGCCTACGCCCTGATGCTGTCCCGGCTGAAGGAGCGCTACCCTGCCGCGGAGATATGGTGCGGCACGCTCATAAACGGCCGGAAGGTTCTTGATGACGAGCCGTTTTTCATGGGCGCGGATCCCGCCACGCCGCTGGAGCCGTTTTCCTCCGTCATCCGCGAGCTTGCCGCCGAAGCGGGCGTGAAGCTCGTGGACATGGCCGCCTCCGATATGCTTTACGATACCATCGACGGATGCCATCCCACCGCCGGCGGCATGGAGCAGCTCGCCGGTCTGTGGCTGGACGCGATGCGAGGCCGGTGACAGGAAAAAATCAGAAGCCCCCGCTGCCGCGGGGGCTTCTGCCGTATCGCTCAGTTCACAACGCGGCGGGCGCTGTAGTAGTGGGTGTTATAATATGTGTCGGACAGGCTCGAGATAACGACCTTCCCGGCGCTTGAGGACGAGTGGATAAACTGGCCGTTCCCGATGTAAATGCCGGAGTGCCCGATGCCGGATTTGGCGCTGTTATAGAAGATAACGATGTCGCCGGGCTGCAAATCGCTGCGGGATACATAGCTGCCGACGGCGCTTTGCGCCGTGGCGGTGCGGGTGATGGAATAGCCGCACTGCCGGTACACATAGTACACAAAGCCGGAGCAGTCAAAGCCCGCGGACGGGGTCGATCCGCCGTAAACATAGCTCACGCCCAGATGCTTTTTCGCCTCCTCCACGACGCGCTCCCCCTCCGAGGTGGAGGTGCTGGCGGAAGCGCCGGAAACGTCCGTCGTCAGGTAGGTCTTGAAGATGTAGCCCTCAGAGCCGTTATAGGTCACGCGGTACCAGTTTTCCGTGCTGCCCGTGATGGTGACGGTCGTGCCCGCGCCGAGTACGCGCTGGCTCGAATAGGATGTGCCGGGGCCGGAGCGCATATGCACCGCGCTTATGACGGCTGCCTCGGTATCCTCCATATCCGTCACGGCCGGGGCGCTGGAAACGCTTGTCCCAAGCGTGAGGTAGACGCCGTAGACATAGCATTCCGTGCCGTTGCGGCTGACCTTATACCAGTCCCCGCTGGAGCCGGTGACAGTCATTGTGTCGCCGGTGCTGACGTAGCCGAGGATGGAATAAGACGTGCCGGGGCCGGAGCGCAGGCGCACGTCGGTGGCGTTTATGGTGCCTGTGCCGGAAACGCCGGAGCTGCTGTTGGAGCTGCTGCTGCCGGAGCTGC
>CAZEXC010000046.1:8295-11761 GCA_964516625.1 uncultured Oscillospiraceae bacterium
GGAGCTGCTGCTGCCGGAGCTGCCGCCGCCGGCGAAGCGTATATATGTGCCGCTGACATAGGCGGTCTGGCCGCTGTAGCTTATCCGGCACCAGTTGCCGGAAACGCCGGTGACGGCGTATGTGTCGCCGGTATTGACGTAACCGAGGACGGAGTAGGACGTGCCGGGGCCGGAGCGGACGCGCACGTCCGTGCCGGTGATGGAGCCGTCGCCGAAGGCGGCCTCCGCGCTGTCGGATACGGAGAGGTAGTCGGCGCTCATATAGCCGGTCTTTCCCTGACAGGCTACCTGATACCATCCGTCGGAGTGACCGGTCACAAGGACTACCGTGCCTCTTGGCAGGCAGGTGACGATAGAGCCGGAGGTGGACGCTTCGCTCCGCATGTTCAGAGCCGAGGCGGTAACAGTGCCCGCGCCCTCCGTGTCCGCGCGGGCTTTCGTTGCGCCTGTGGTCAGAAGGATAAGGACGCCGAAGGCAAGCGCACACGCCGTTTTCAGAAAGCGATCCATATCAGCGGTCGGCCAGCGCCCGGTCAAGCCACACGGAGGCTACGTCCATAGCGGCGTACAGGCTGTCCTTTTCGCTTTTTTTCACGACCCTGTCGCGGCTCTTGATGTCAGGGTCGGTGAGCTGGAGCTGGACGGAAACTCTTGTGGCGACGTCCATGTCCTTTATTTTTTTGGTGTCCAGTATCTGGAGCATGATGATATACTTGTCGGCCATGCTCCCGAAGTAGATCAGGTTATCCTTGCGGCGGAGGGGATGTCCCTTGTACTGCAAGGCAGCGGTCTTCTTTTCTTCCATAATCGATGCCTCCATAGGGTTGTTACTGAATTGTAACATATTGTTTCCGGTATGTCAACAGGAACCGGCGCTGTTTTGCAAGAAAAAATATCCGTTTTTCTCAGCATTTTTAAGAAAATCTGTCAAAAAACGGATATTTTGTTGTTTGTAATCAGTGTAACCGTTGGACGCCCGTCATCAGCCGCCGACCGGGATGACGTTATCGACGATGGCCGAGGGGGGATCGGTGTCCGCGGGCGGATCCGTCGGGGCGGGCGTGTCGGTGACCGGCGGCGTCTCGGTGTTCGCGGGGGGCTCGGTGTCTGCGGGCGTGTCCGTCGGGGCGGGCGTATCGACACCCGCCGGCGTCTCCGTCTCGGTAATAGCGGACGGCGGATCCGTGTCAGCCGGAGAGACGGACGGGGACGGCGCATCGGTCTCCTCGGTCTCCTCGTCGTCCTCGTCAGTGTAAGAGGTCACCGACTGCGTGACGGCAACAGGCTCCGTAAAGGACAGATACGGCAGACCCGCGTGTATCTGGCTCATAATGTTCTTGAATATCACGGCGGCGGGGTTCACGTAATAATACATCCGCTCCTGACTTTCATGGCCGGTCCAGACGGCGGCTACATAATATCTGGTAAAGCCGGTGAAATAACGGTCGTAGTCGTTCGTGGTGGTGCCGGTCTTGCCCGCGACGGCGGTGGAGCTGAAATAGGCGTCCGTGCCGGTGCCGCTTTTTACGGCGTCCTGAAGGATATCGCACATGGTCCAGGCGGTGTTTGACTTGATCGCCACGGTTTTCCTGGTGGGGTTTTCCAGAACGATCTGGCCATTGCTGTCGGTGATGAGGGAGTAGGTGCGGCTCTCGCTCATGGCGCCGTCGTTTACGAAAGCGGTATACGCCTGCGCCATCTCCCGCACGGTGACGCCGTAGGAGAGCTGGCCGAGCGCCAGCGGCGAATAGGCGTAGTCTGTGACGGTCTGGCCGTTATCCTCCACATCCCGCACAAGGCTCGTTATGCCAAAGTGCTCCGTCAGATATTCCCATGAGGTCGACAGGCCGATCATATCGAGTACCTGCGCCGCGACGGTGTTTCTGGAATTGACGATGGCCTGATGGATCGTGGTCCAGCCGCTGTAGCTGTTGTTGGAGTTCTTGGGATACCAGCTCGTGCCGGAAAGACTCAGGTTCGGGGAGTCGTTGATGAGCTGGGAGTCCGTTATGACGCCCAGATCCAGCGCCGGGGCGTACACGGCCAGAGGCTTGAAAGAGGAACCCGGCTGATGAGGCCATTGAGTGGCATGGTTGCCGGAGAGGCTCGTCGTCTTTTCCCCGACGCCGCCGGACAGCGCCACGATGTCGCCGCTGTTGGGCTCTATGATGACGATGGCGGACTCCATCGGCTGGGAGGTGGAGCGATAGGCGCTGGGCAGATTGGAACGGTTCTCGTAAACATTGTCCACAATGTTCTGGATGTTCATGTCGATGCAGGAATAGATCGTGTACCCGCCGTTATAGAGAAGCGTTTCCGCGACCTTCTCGGAAATGCCCTTTTCCTCCGCCAGATCGGCGATGACGTCGCGGATGACCGTATCGACGTAGTAGGAATAGATGACCGTTTCATGCTGCTCGTCGCTGCTGCTGTGGAAATCCAGCGTCTCGTTTTTTGCCGATTCGTATTCCTCATAGGTGATGTAGCCCTGGTCATACATCTCCCAGAGGATGGTCTCCTGACGGGTCTTGTTCCTTTCTTTGGCCTCGTCGGAGATATAGGGGTCGTAAAGGGACGGGTTGTTTGTGATGCCGATAAGGCTGGCGCATTCGGCCAGCGTAAGATCCGACACGTCTTTGCCGAAGTAGGTCTGGGCCGCGCTGCCCACGCCATAGCACTTTTCGCCCAGATATATCTCGTTGAGGTACCAGGTGATGATCTCCTCTTTTGTGTATGTCTTTTCAAATTCCAGCGCCCGGAATATCTCCAAAAGCTTTCGCTGGACGGTGACATCGTTGTACTGGGTGACGTTTTTTATGAGCTGCTGGGTAATGGTGGAGCCGCCGAAGTTGCTGTCCATGGACAGGAACATGTTGCCGAAGGCGGCCACGGTGCGGTACCAGTCGACGCCCTTGTGCTCGTAAAAGCGGCGATCCTCAATGGCGACGGCGGCATGGACGAGATCCTCCGGGATATCCTCCGCCTCCACCCAGATGCGGTTCTCATCGGCATAGAGGGTGGCAAGCTCCTGCCAGTCGCCGTTTGAGTCCTGATATACGATGGTGCTCGAAAGGGACAGGGACGCCTCCTCCAGAGAGATGTCGAGCTCCTCCGTCAGACAGGTCTTGACATACACGGCGAAAATGCCGAGGAAGATAAGCCCCGTTGTCAAAAATATCAGCAGGACGGTCACGACGGCCTTGAGGCCTGTTCGCAGCACAAAGCCCACGCCGGCGGCGGCGGTGTCCGTGACGGTTTCCGCTGTGCGCCGGCGCTTTCTCGTCTTGCGCGAGCTGCGCCAGGTCTTATATTGATACAGAAGTTCGCGTAGTCTCTCCACGGGGGTCGCTCCTTAAAACAAAAGGCCGTATGGCCATGTGCATATTCAGACTCTTTGCATGATAACCAGTTTCAGCTATTGTACCACATAATTACAAAGGTTACAAGACACTTCCTGAAAATGCAG
>CAZEXC010000047.1:0-11665 GCA_964516625.1 uncultured Oscillospiraceae bacterium
AAGAATGGCGCCGCCCGGCGCAGCGCGCCGGGCGGCGGGTATATGCTTGTCAGTCCTGCGGACGCGGTCGTTTCAGCCCACGGAGATAACGATATCGCCTGCGTAGGAACCGGCCTCGATGGCGGTCTCCACCCCGTCTACCGTCATGGTGACGGCGGCGCCCTTCACGCCCTGAATGGCGGAATCGGCGTCGATGGTGAGGCTCGTCAGATAGCTGTTTTCCGTGACGGTCCAGACGGAGCCGTTTTCAAGGCTGAGCGTAAGGCCGAAGCCCTCGTCGCGGAACATGCCGAGCTCGGTGACGCTGGCATAGCCGATCTCCTGCGAGGCGTTGGCGCCGGAGGCAAAGGAGGTAACGGTCCAGGTATCCTGACCCAGCGAGATGGCGCCGGTGATCTCGGCGTTGTCGAGGGTTACGTCAAGGCTGCGGGCGGTGCGGACGCCCTCTCCGGCCGGGCCGCTGGTGGCGGTGTATTCATCGCCCTCCATGGCGGCGGTGTTGAGGATATCGCCGGTCATAACGGAGTTTTTGACAGTGACGGTGGGAGCCGCGCCGGAGCTTTCCGTGCCGGAGCCGGAGTCGGAGTTGTGGATGAGCTTTACAATGCAGTTGGAGTCGCCGGAGCGGAACACCGTGTGCTCGTAGGTCTCGTCCACGCCGTTCGTGGTGCCGAACTGCTCGTCAACGTCGGCCATATCCACGCCGGAAGCCTCGGCTTTCTCGGCGTCGATGGTGTAGGTGCCGTCGAAGTCGATGGTGCAGTTGTCGATGACGACGGTGTTGGCGGTGTCGCGGAGCATGACGGCGGCCTCGCCGACGTGCAGCTCGCAGTCGGTGAAGAGGATATCGCCGGTACTGTTGCCGGAGTGGGTCATGACGCCGTATTCGCCGACGTTGAGGTAGCAGTCCTCAAAGGACACGACGCCGCTGCCTGTCTCCACCGCGGCGTAGTCGGGCACGTCGATGACGGAGCCGACGAAGTAATCCTCCGCCGCGCCGTCGGAATACGCGCCGTAGCCGCTGGTAAGGACGGCGACATAGCTGTCGTTGATGTTCAGAACCGTAGGCTCGCCGGAGGCGGTGTACAGGTCGTCGCTGTCAGTGCTCAGCGCGCCCCAGCCCTGAGAGATGACGGTGGAGCTGTTGTAAGTAACATGGGACGAGCCTACCGCGTTGGTGGCGCGTACGGAGCCCTCGAGAAACAGTCCCGGAGGGCAGCCCTGAGAGCTGGCTATGGTGGGATCGGACGTGGCATAGAAGGTGGAGTCGTTCACGGTGACGGTCGCGCCGAAGCGGGTAAACAGCGTGCCGCGGCCGGGGCCGCGGGTGATGACCCGGAAGTTGTTGAACTCCGCCACGGCGTTATCGGACACATACAGCGCCGCGCCGAAGCCGCCCATGTCGTTGGTGCCGGAGCCGGCCATGTCCACGACGTAATCGCTGAGGACCACCGCATCAGGCGCGGCAAGGCCCAGATTGGTGTAACGGCTGGTGCTGCCGCTGTCAACGAGCTGCTGGGCGATCTCGTCGAGAGAGAGGCTCGCGTCATAGCCCAGCGCCTGGCAGAAAGCGTCCCAGTCGGGATAGTAGCTGCTGGTGATGTAGGAGAAGTTGATTTTTTCCGCCACAAGCGCGGGATCGGACTCGCCGCCGAGGACGAAAGCGCCGGTGTTGCGTACGACGATGCCGTTTACGTTGTCCTCTGTGGAGGTGATATAGGTCGCGCCGTCCTTTTCGACGACGCCGTCCATGGTGGAGTAATCCTCCGCCAGCTCGCCGCCCTCAAAGAGGATGGAGGCGGTGGTCACGAGCTGCTGTACCTGCCCCATGGCTACGCCGTCAAGGACGATCTCCGGGGCCTCCGCGCTTACGGACGCCGTTTCCTCGGCCGTCTCGCCGGATGCCTCGCCGGAGGCGAAGGCTGCGGCGCCAAGGCTGAGCGCCAGCGCAGCGCACAGAATGATGCTGAGCAGTTTTTTCATATGATTTCTCCTTTTCCGTCATGGTTTGGAACGGCGGCTTCCGCCGTCGGTCTGCGTGGATTTTCCGTCCAAATTATACTCCACGATATCCGCCGCTGTCAACGCCGGAAAAACGGCCGCGGGGCAGTCGGGGAAAACGCGGAAAGCGCCCTGCGGCGCGGTCATTCCGTTATAACGGAGACCTCGTCGCCGGGTCTTACTTTGCCGGAGCGGAGGACTTTGACAAAAATGCCCTCCCGGGGCATGACGCAGTCCCCCGCGGCCTGACGGATGGGGCAGTCCTGATGGCAGGTCTTCCCGATCTGCGTCACCTCGCACAGCGCCGTACCGACGGCGAGCCTTGTACCCACGGGGAGCTCATAGACGCAAAGCCCCTCCAAAAGGATGTTTTCGGCGAAGTCGCCGGGCTTCAGGCGCATGGTCAGCCTTTCCTGAAGCTTATCCACGCTTTCCTGCCCGAGAAGAGACACCTGCCGGTGCCAGTTACCGGCGTGAGCGTCGCCCACGATGCCGTGGTTTTCCCGCAGCTCCGCCTCCGGGACGGGGTGCTTCTGCGTGCCCCGCGCCTCGCTTATGCAGACAGCCAGGATCTTAGCCATGATGATGTCCCTCCGAGCCGTGGATGTCCGCGCAGTCGCGGCTCACGCCGCGCAGTATCTCGATGCCGTGACGCACGGGCTTTATTACCGCGGCAAAATTTTCCGTGCTGGCCTTCCGGCTCCCGGGGAGATTTATGATGAGCGTCCGTCCCCGGATGCCCGCCGTCTCCCGGGAAAGACATCCCATGGGCGTGATGCGCATACTCTCGGCCCGCATGGCCTCCGGGATGCCGGGGGCAAGCTTTTCCAGAACGGACTGCGTGGCCTCCGGGGTCACGTCGCGTTCGGAAAAGCCCGTGCCGCCGGTGGTGAGGACAAGGCAGAGCTTTTTCTCGTCGGCGCACAGGAGAAGCTCGCGCCGTATATCCTCCGGTTCGTCCGGCACCATGGCCGTGTATGAGACCGTATAGCCGTTTTCCTCCAGCATTTTTACAAGCGCCGGGCCGGAGGTGTCCTCCCGCAGGCCCCGGCTTCCCTTGTCGCTGACGGTGATGACCGCCGCCGTGTATTCCATGCTCTATTCCTCCCGTTTGAAATAGCCGGATCGGCCGCCGGATTTTTCCAGCAGACGCACGTCCGTTATGACGATGTCCCGCTGCACAGCCTTGCACATATCGTAGACCGTCAGCGCCGCCGCGGTCACGGCGGTCAGCGCTTCCATTTCCACGCCGGTCTGCCCGGTGCAGGAGGCCGTGGCCGTTATTTCCACCGACAGAGCCGCCTCGTCAAGCTCCAGCGTGAGATCCACGCCGGACAGCGCGACAGGGTGACACATGGGAACGAGCTCCGACGTGCGCTTAGCGCCCATGATGCCGGCCACCTGCGCCACGGTGAGGACGTCGCCTTTTTTCACGCCGCCGGAGCGGATGAGGTCAAAGGTGCGCCGGTTCACCAGCACGCGCCCGGCCGCCACGGCCACCCGCCTTGTGGCGGCCTTGTCGCCCACGTTTACCATGTAGGCCCGGCCCTGATTGTCAAAGTGGGTAAAATCCTCTGCTATTGCCATATTTCAGCCTCCGATCGTGTTCATGCTCCGCCCGGCGGCGCTCTGGTGCTCCGCGTCCAGAAGGCCGTGCATCTGCGGCTTTTCATATATCGCCCGGCGTATGGCGGCGCGGAGCGCCTCGCCGTGCAGGCCCCGGACAGGTATCTCCTGAGCGGAGTGCAGGCACGGCTTCAGATGTCCCTCGCTCGTAAGCCGCAGGCGGTTGCAGGACGCGCAGAAGTGGCGGCTCAGGGGGGAGATGAGCCCCACGCGGCCCCTGCCGCCCGGCAGACGGTACAGCCGCGCTACGCCGCTCTCCTCCGGCACGGGCTCCAGCTCCGGCACCCGCTCCAGCACTGTGCTGCCGGGCAGATAGGCCTCCGGCCCGAACCGCCCGCCCATAGGCATGAGCTCGATGAAGCGAAGCTCCACGGGGCTGCTTCGCGTAAGCTCCACAAAGGCGGGTATCTCGTCGTCGTTGAACCCGCCGATGAGTACGGCGTTCAGCTTTATGGGGCGCAGATCCGCGTCCGCCGCCGCCGCGATGCCCGCCAGAGCCCGGTCAAGACGCCCGCCGCCGGTCATGACGGCGTATCTGTCCGGCTTGAGGCTGTCGATGCTGATGTTCACGCGGGTGAGACCCGCCGCCTTCAAATCGCGGGCATAGCGGTCAAGGAGCGTCCCGTTGGTGGTCATGTCCACCTCCTCGATGCCGTCGATGGCGCTTATCATCCGGCACAGCTCCACGCAGCCTGGGCGCACGAGGGGCTCTCCGCCGGTGATGCGAACCTTTCGGATCCCCAGCCCGGCGGCGGCGGCGACAAGCTCCGCGATCTCCTCATAGGAAAGGATATCCTCGTGGCGCTTTTTGCACACGCCGTCCGGCATACAGTACGGACACCGAAGGTTGCACAGATCCGTGATGGACACCCGCAGATAGGTTATCTCCCGGTCAAACTGATCCTTCATATCGCTGTCAGTAGCGCCCGAAGGTGCAGTTCGGATAGCGGCAGGTTTCGCAGTTCTGGCACAGCCCGCCCGCGCCCAGAGCGCGAAGCTCCCCGTAGGTGAAGGGCAGACCCGTGAACGCTTGGGGCAGAACCACGTCCAGCATGGTGGTCTCGGCGTGGATGGCCGCGCCGGGAACGCCCAGAATGGTGATATCGTCAAGATACGCCACCGCGAACATATTGCCCGGCTGGGCGGGCACGCCCTGCGTGACGAGCTCCGCGCCGCTCTGACGTATGGCCGTGACGGTCAGGTCGTCCGGGTCGACGCTCATGCCGCCGGTCATGATGATGAGCTTTGCGCCCCGGGCGCGCCATTTTTCAATGGCGGATTGCAGCATATCGAGGAAATCGTCGCAGAAGATGCAGCCCATGACGTTGGCGCCGAAGGCGGCCACCTTCTGCCGTACTACAGGCTCGAACATATCCCGTATCCGGCCGGAATAGACCTCGCTTCCCGTGACGATGATGCCTACGGGCAGGTTCCGGCGGTACGGGATAAGCTCCATGAGCGGTCTGTCGGCCTCGCGGACGAGCGCTTCCGCCCGCTCGATCTCGCTTTCCTGACAGACGAGGGGGATGATGCGCTCCCCGGCGAGCTTCATGCCCTTTTTCACCGGGTAGTGGTCGGGCAGGGTGACGATGGTGATTTGGCCGATGCTGTTTATCTCGTTGAGAAGGGGGCGGTTCACGCGAAACATGCCGTCCTCCAGAGCGGTCAGGGTCATCTTTCCCTCGGACGGGCCGGTGTACTCCGCGTTTTCCATGGGCGCGAGGGCGGCGAGCCGCAGGGCGGCGTCCTCCTCGTGTATCTCGCCGGCGTTTTCCTCCCAGATATACAGATGCTTTTTCCCCAGATCGAGAAGATGGGGGATATCCTCGCGGGTGACGACCTGACCGCGCTTGAAAGCGCAGCCCTTGAAGCCGTCGCGTACCTCTGTGATGTCGTGGCAAAGCGTGAGCCCTACGGCATCCTCTGTTTTTACCTTTTTCATATCTGTACCTCCTCAGGGGATCCAATAAGCGTTGAGCCGTGTCCCGGCCGGGAGCTTCCCGCTTCCGGCGGGGATCTCCGCCAGCAGGTTGCAGCCGACGAGACTGTGCAGAGAGCCGTTTTCCTGCGCGGCGCTGATGTGCATATGCGTCTGGCCGTCCTCGATGAAAAGCGTCCCGCGGATAAGGCGGGTCTTGGGGCTTTTCTTGGGAAAAGCCTCGGCGGTCGTGACCGTTATCTCCGAAAGGCGGGGCTCGGCCAGCCCCCGGAGCTTCCGCAGCGCCGGGAGCACCACGGCGTAGAAATTCGTCATGGCCGAGGCGGGGTTGCCCGACAGGGCGCACACGAGCTTTTCGCCGCATACGCCGTAGGCCGACGCGCCGCCGGGCTTCAGGCGCAGGGTGCGGATAAGGAGCTCCACCCCCGCGCGATCCATGGCCTCGGGCGTGTAGTCGTAATCGCCGACGGAGACGCCGCCGGTCGTAATGACGAGATCGCATTGCGCCAGCGCCTCTTTCAGGCAGTCCGCGATGACCGCGGGGTCGTCCTCCGGGGCGCCGATGAACACCGGCTCGCACCCGGCGCTTTGCACGACGCCCCGGAAGGCGTAGCGGTTCGTGTTCACGATCTTGCCGCCGGAAAGGGGCGTTCCCGGCTCTGCGAGCTCGCTTCCGCTGGTGATGATGCCGACCTTCGGGACAGCGTAGACGAGCGGCTGAGCGATATTCTGCGCCGCGAGGGTACCGAGGAGCGCGCCGTCTATGACTGTGCCCGGCTCGGCCAGAAGCGCCCCGGCCTTTACGTCCTCCCCCTGCGGGACGATGTTTTCCCCGGAGGAAAATTCCGAGAAGATGGAGACCTCGGTATCCGTAAAATCCGTGTCCTCATATTTCACCACCGCGTCCGCCCCCGGCGGGATCGGCGCGCCGGTGAGTATCTTTGCCGCCGTGCCCGGCGTGACCGTCCGCGTCCACATGGAACCGGCGGGTATCTCCTCCAGAATCCTCAGCGTGACGCCCCGGGTCTTGTCCGCGCCCCGGGTGTCCCGCGCCTGAAAAGCGTACCCGTCGAAGGGCGAACGGTCGAAGGGCGGCACGTCCCGCGCCGCATATACCTTTTCCGCCAGAACGCGCCCGTTTGCCGCCTCCAGCGGGATCCGCTCCGTGCGGGAGATCGGCGTGACGCGATCCAGCAGAAGCTCTCTTGCGTCCCGGTATCCTATATTGGTCTGCATGACGTATCGCCTCTTTCCAAAAATAAAAATGCCCGCTCCGCAAGGCAGAGCGAGCCCGCCGGCCGACCGGCGGCCGCTCTCCTTTTCAAATGCGGAAGGCAAGCCCGTTTCCAGACTTACCCGATGACATCACGGCGCAGACGTGCCCGTGTGCCAAGGCTGAGCCGACATGGCTCCGCGGCGTTAGCCGGCTCAGCTCGGAGAACTTTCGGTATGATGTTTTTATGTTTTTTCAGCCGACAGCGATGTCGGGCGCTTCGGTCTTGCCGTCGCGCAGGCAGTGGCGGGTGATGCCCAGTATTTCCCGGGCCTCGTCCGCCGTGGCGATCTCGCGCCCGGCGATCCTGGCAAGCGCCACGGCGCGCTCCACGAGCATGACGTTCGTGGCGATGACCTTGCTGCCGTCGGGGTTCTTGCCATAAAGGATGTTATCCTCCAGACCCACGCGCAGACCGTCGCAGCCCAGAGAAAGACCGGCCAGCATCATAGGCATATGAGCCTTGCCGATGCCGGAAACGGACCATGTGGCGCCCTGCGGGAGCTTGCCGACCAGAAACGCCAGATTTTCCGCCGTGCCGGGCATGGAGCCGCCGACGCCCATGATGAACTGGATATGGGGCGGCTGGGGGATGCCCCACTTGTTGACGTAGTACATGACGGAGTCGATATGGCCGGTGTCGAAGACCTCGAACTCGGGCTTTACGTCCTGCTTTACCACCTCCTGGCTCAGGAGGTTCAGGAAGCGGGGGCTGTTTTCAAAGATATAGCTGTTCGACCAGTTGAGGGTATTCGGGTCAAAGGAACACATCTCGGGCTTGAGCGCGCCGAGGTGCTGCAGGCGCTTATAGTCCTCGTACTCGCCGCCGGAGGTGGTCAGGTTTATGATGATATCCACGCCTTCTTTTTTGCACAGCTCGCGGGTCTTCTCCACCGCTTCGGTGAACTTTTGAAGGCTCATGGACTTGTAGCCTATCTGCATCTCGCCGTCCACGATCTTGTCCTCGCGGACATGGATGTGGGCGATAGAGGCGCCGGCCTTGGCACAGGCGACGATCTGCTCGGCAAGCTCGTCGGCGGTATAGGGGACAGTGGGGGCCTGGGCTTTTTTGGTGCCCGCGCCGCAGAGGCAGACCTGGATCATGATTTTATTGGACTTGGACATGGGAATCAAACTCCTTTCGCACGATTCTGTTGAAAATCGTTTTCGTGTTTTTTAATCGCACATTTCGATGACGGTGGCCTGGCCCATGCCGCCTGCGATGCAGAGGGTGGCAAGGCCGTATTTGAGACCCCGGCGCTTCATCTCGTACATGAGCGTGATGATGATACGGCTGCCGGAGGAGCCGACGGGGTGGCCCAGAGCGATGGCTCCGCCGTTTACGTTTATGATGTCCATCTTATCCTCCCAGCCCAAAAGCTTTATGCAGCCGAGAGACTGGGCGGCGAAGGCCTCGTTGAGCTCGATGAGCTGGATGTCGTCTATGGTGAGTCCCGCGTTTTTCAGCGCCTTGGGAACGGCGTAGACAGGGCCGAGTCCCATGGTGCGGGGGTCGCATCCGGCTGTGCCCATGCCGATGATCCTTGCCATGGGCTTCATGCCGAGGGTCTTTGCCTTTTCCTCGCTCATGAGAAGCATTGCGGAAGCGCCGTCGTTGCGGCCGGAGGAAGACGCGGCGGTGACGGTGCCGGTAAGCTCCGTGGTGTTGTATACGCGGCCGTCCTCGTCGGTGATGATGTTGAAGCAGGGCTTGAGCCGTCCCATTTTCTCAAGGCTCGTGTCGCGCTTGGGGAACTCGTCGGTGTCGAAGACGATGGGCGGCTTTTTGCGCCCCTGAGGGACGGTCACGGGGATGATCTCGTCCTTGAATCTCCCCGCGTCGATGGCGGCGATGGCCCGGCGCTGGGACTCCATGGAAAACGCGTCCTGCTCCTCGCGGGTGATGCCGAGAACCTCGGCGACCTTTTCGGCGGTAGAGCCCATGTTATAGCGGCCGTATATCTCCTCCGGCTGGGATTTGAACTGTCCCTCTGTGACGGCGTCCACAAGCTCGGTGGTGCCGGTACCCACGCCATAGCGGGCGTTGCGGAGGTAGAACACGGCGTTGGACATGGATTCGGTGCCGCCGGCCAGAACGACGTCAGACACGCCGGTCATGATTTGCATGGCGCCGTTCTGGACGGCGGTCATCCCGGAGGCGCACTGGCGCATGACGGTGTGGGCGGAGGCGGATTCCGGGATGCCGACCTTCAGAGCCGCCACACGGGCGATATTCGGCTCGTCGGAGGTCTGGCGGCACTGGCCCATGATGACCTCGTCGATCTCCTTGGGATCGATGCCGGTGCGGTCAAGCTCGCCCTTCAAAACGGCGCAGGCCAGATCATAAGCGCTCAGGGGACGCAGGGCGCCGCCCATGGATCCGACGGCCGTACGGCAGCCGTCTATGATAACTGCATTGCGAAGTTCCAACGGAAAAACTTCCTTTCCTATGTTGATTTGCTGACTTTTACAGCTTTTCCGGCCCCGTCTGGTACGATGGGGCCGGGGCGTTCATGCTTTATTCCTGTTCGAGATAGGTGATGCCGACGTAGTGGTCGTGGTCGGTGCGCTCGCCGACGTAGACGACGGGCTTGAAGCCGGGGAACGTGATGGTGACGGTCCAGCTCTTGCCTCTGGGGAGATCCTCGATCTCCCAGTCTCCGGCCCAGTTGGTCTCGGTTTCATAGGCTGTGCCGCACTCATCGCAGACGACCTTTACCTTCGCGCCGATGCAGACCTCCTCCAGCTCCTTGGGATAGGCCACGGTGCCGGCGAGGAAGGTGCGGGGGATGTTCAGATGGACGACGCTGCTTTTCATGTCGCCCAGACACTCGAGCTGCGTGACCTTATTGGCGGCGATGAGCTTGCTGACCTCGCTGTCGGGGTCGGCAAGATCGCCGAACACCAGCGCCTGATTGGGGCAGGCCTCCACGCAGCGCGGCTCGAAGCCGGGATAATCCGGGTCGTCCAGCAGCTCCGCGCACATGGTACATTTCTGGGGAAGCTGGAGCTCCTCGTTCCAGAAAACGGCGTGAACCGGGCAGGCGTCCACGATCTGCTTCTGGCCGACGGCCTTTTCCGGATCGATGATGACGATGCCGTCCGGGCGCTTATAAACCGCGCCGTCCTTCGCCGCCGCCATGCAGGCGGGACTTTCGCAGTGGGAGCAGGGGGTGGGGACGGTGGCGGTCTTCACGCGCCGCTCGTTGTCGCCGCGCTCCCACTCGACAATGTTCATCCAGTACTGGCCCATCTCGGGCTGGGATCTGGTAAGCGCGCTGTCCCAGCCGCAGTGCTCGTCCTTGCAGGCCATGAAGCAGGCGTAGCAGGCCATGCAGCGGCCGGAGTTCACGACGATGCCCGGTTGCTTCATCGGTTTTTTCATCATAGCTTTAAATGGCCTCCTTCTTGAGAAGCTGCTCGCGCAGCCACTGCTCCCGTTCGCCGAAAAGCAGGTCGGCCTCCATGGAGGTGCGAATGGGACGCTGCGTTTCGAGCTGCTGCTTGTCGACCTCGTCGAGGATGTGCTCGAAGCCCTGCCCGTAGTTGGGATCCGGCTCGCACTTTTCGATGTCGATGTTGCAGCTATAGGGCGCCATGGCGGGGACATAGTCGCCGATGAGGCGGCCGGGGGTCAGCACGTTTATGCTGCCGCCCTTGTCCCAGCTCATATATTCGCCGTAGTGGATGGGGTTATAGATGCCGGAGGAGGTGTACGCGTGGATGGTCTCGGGGTTCAGGCGATACGTCACCCGCGCTACCACCAGACAGCTTCCGCGGTCGTTGAACAAACGCACGACATCGCCGTCCTTGATGCCCTTCATTTCGGCTATCTTGTGGTTTATGTGGCAGACGAGATAGGGGTTGCCGTTTATGATGACGCGGTTTTTCGGTATCTCCCACAGCCACTTGGCGTGCTGCTGATAGTGTGTGTGATAGTCGAAGCGGGGGTGCGGGGAAATAAGGCCGTAGGGGTACTTGTCGGCGCTCAGGGATTTGAAGCCCTCCCAGGAGTCCTGATACTGGGGGATGGGGCGGCGCGCCTCGTCGTCCGGCGCCCAGTAGGCCAGAGATTCCGACACGAACTCGAACTTGCCGGAGAAGGTGCCGAGCTTGTGCTCCTCCTGGAATATTTTGTGGTTCATGGTATCGCAGGCGCGGTTTTCCGCGAACCACTGGAAGCCGGGATAGCGATCCCAGTTTTCATACAGCCCGGTCTTGGGATCCTTGTCCTCCTCCTTATAGGAGACGGGCGGGATGTAGTAGCCCTTTTTCTTGAAGTCCTCCCAGGAGATGTGCTTCGGCAGGTCGGAGAACTGCCAGAAGCGCTTGGCCCAGTCCTCCTCGGTGCGTCCCTCGGTGAAGCGCTCGCCCCAGCCGAGGCGCGCGGCGACCTGAGAGAATATCCAGTAGTCGGAGCGGGAGTCCCACATCGGCTCGATGGCCTTGTCCTGATAGACGATGACCTGCCAGGAGTTGCCGGTCTGGGAGTGGGAGCAGTAGCCGCCGTTGCCGGAGTTGCCGACCTCGCCGATATCGACACGCTCGAGATTCGTGCAGGCGGGCAGGATAACGTCCGCGTGGCGGGTCTCCGGGGTCATGTAGATGTCCTGATTTATGACAAACTCCAGCTCCGGGCTCTTGTACATTTTCGCCCACTTGTTGGTGTCCAGCATCGTCCCGAAAAACGACCCGCCGTAGCGCCAGAAGCAGTGGACCTTATTGCAGCCGGGAGCGGGATAGACGTGGCGCGTAAATTCGAGATCCACGCCGCCGCCGCAGAAGCCCTCGCCGTACCACTCGTAATGGCCGTCCAGAATGGCGTC
>CAZEXC010000048.1:0-11639 GCA_964516625.1 uncultured Oscillospiraceae bacterium
GCATCGCCGAAGGAAAAAAATCTATATCTCATGTCCACGGCGGTCTGGTAGGCGTTCAGGATATTTTCCCGGCCTGCGAGGGCGGAAACCAGCATGACGAGGGTCGATCCCGGGAGGTGGAAATTCGTCACCAGCGCGTCGATGCATTTGAAGCGATAGCCGGGATAGATGAAAATATCCGTCCAGCCCGATGCGGCCTCGATCGTCCCGTCGGGCCCGGCAAAGCTCTCCAGCGTCCGGCAGGAGGTCGTGCCGACAGCGACGACCCGCCCGCCGTTTTGTCTGGCGCGCGTGACGGCCCGCGCCGTCTCCTCCGATATGGTGCAGTATTCCGAGTGCATTTTGTGTTCCTCGACGCGCTCGGCCTTCACGGGCCGGAACGTCCCCAGCCCCACATGGAGCGTCACGAACCGCACGTCCACGCCCATGGCGCGTATGCGGTCGAGAAGCTCGTCCGTGAAATGCAGCCCCGCCGTGGGCGCGGCGGCGCTTCCCGGCTCCCGGGCATATACGGTCTGGTATCGCTCCGGGTCGTCAAGCTGCGTTTTTATATACGGCGGCAAAGGCATCCGCCCCAGCCGCTCGAGTATCTCCAAAAAAATCCCCTCATAGGAAAACCGGATGATACGGTTCCCGTCCTCCCGCACATCCTCCACCACGCCGGTAAGCTCGCCGTCCCCGAAGCGGACGGCCGTTCCGGGGCGCATTTTCCTGCCCGGACGGGTCAGGCACTCCCATCGCCCGCCTCCCAGATCCTTCAGCAGCACGACTTCCGTCGCGCCGCCGGACGGACGCGTGCCGAAAAGCCGCGCGGGTATGACGCGGGAGTCGTTGAGCACAAGGCAGTCCCCCGGACGGAGATAATCCGGCAGGTCATAAAAGTGCCTGTGCTCCATTTCCCCCGTGTTTTTGTCCAGCACGAGAAGCCGCGAGCCGTCCCGCCGCTCCAGCGGCGTCTGGGCGATAAGCTCCTCCGGCAGCTCGTACATAAAATCCGATGTTTTCACGCTTGATACGCTCCGTATTGCAGGCTCGTCCCCGTATAGTAAAAGCCCAAAATATCCTGATAGGATTTCCCGTAGGTCTTCGCCATGGCGTAAGCGCCCCACTGGCTCATACCCACGTTATGCCCCCAGCCCCTGCGGACGCAGGTAAAGCAGTCGGTTCCCTCGTCGTAGGTGACGGTAAAGTTATAGCTGTACTGGGAAAAGCCGAAGTCGGACAGGAAATTCCATCGGGTGTAGCCCGTGCTCTGGGTGATCGTGACCGTCTTTCCGTTCGTGCCGGTGAGGGTGATGCTTTTCACGTTCCCCGTGGCGGGATATGTCTCAATCTGTATGCCGTCCCTGGCGATAGCCGTGTCCCCGAGACCCGCTTTTTTGGCAAGCGCCGTCAGCGCCGAGCCCGTTCGGCTGCACGTTATGGTCTTCGTATAATAGCCGGCAAGGCTCGAAGCCGCCGACTCATAGGGATCCACCCTTCCCACGAGGTAGCCGCAGCTTGCGCCCCAGATATGGGAGGCGTCCTCCGTCGCGCCGCCGGAGCTGGAGTGGTAATACGTCACGCACAGCGTGCCGCCGTATGTCAGATACAGCCCGGCCGTGGCGTCCGCCGCCGCGTCGGTGGCGGAGAAATAGCTCTCCGAATAGCTCGTGCCCCGGCCCTGATAGATCTGGGCGCTGCTGCCGGGCAAAACATCGAAGCCGTAGCCTGCATAGATCGTCCAGTCAAGGGTCATGACGTAGTTCCGCGTGGCGACGGCGGCGGCCTTGAGCGCCTCCGACGGCCAGCTCACGCCGAATTCATAGGGAATGACGCCTTTTACATAGTCCTCGATATTCACATAGTTTATGACCGTTATATAGCCCGATCTGCCGGAGGACTGGCGCAGCTCGAAGCTGCCGTAGTAGCGGTACTGGCCGTTTACCTGCGTGAGCGCCGACGACGAGGACATTGGCCGCAGGGCCAGATCTCCGCCGGCGGTGTATACCGTCGCGCCGGAGGCGTCCTTCACCGTAAAGGCGCTGCCGTCCGTGGTGACGGTGATCGTCTGGGAGGATATGCTCCCGGCGGACTGGAACGTCCGCGAGGAACTGAACGTGCCGTATTCAAAGCCCGTGCCGTTTGTGCAGAAAAGCTTCACGGAGGTCACGGCGTTTTTATAGCTCTGGGTATCGGCCAGGATCCCGACGCGCACCGTCTCCGCCTTGACGGACACAGCGGCGCTCAGGATGGCCGCAGGCGTGTCCCCGATGGAGGACGGCGCGGGCGTCACAGCAGCCGCGGGAGCCGCCGTGGCCGCAGGAGCCGGGGTCGGCGTCGCCGTGGCCGTATGGGAGGATCCGCCTCCCAGCTTGGCAAAGCGCTGGAATATGGCCGCCGCCTCCGCACGGGTGGCGCTGCTCCGGGGACGGAACGCATAGCCCGAGCCGCTCTTCTCCCCGGTCACGACGCCGGCGTTCTGCATGGCGGTCACCGCGGTTCTGGCCCAACTGCTGATGCCGGACGCATCCGTGAAGGTCACGGACGCGCTGCCGGAAAGGGACACGCCGGCATAGTCTGCGTACAGGTATAAAAAGCGGCATATCTGCTCCCGGGTCACATCCTGCGCCGGGGAAAACGTGTCGGACGACGTGCCGGACACGATGCCTTTTTCATACCCCCATATAACATACCCCGCATAGTACGCGCTGTAGTCCACGTCGGAAAAATTCCGATACTTCGGCGTTATGTAATCCCCGGAGACATAGCCCGTAAGCGAGCCGTACCGCACCTTGTACCAACCGCCGGATCGTCCCGCCAGCGTGACGGACGTGTTTTTCGGCAGCGTTGCTAAAACGGAATAGGACGTACCCGGCCCGGAGCGCATGTTCACCCCCGAGCCTGTGACCGTCCCGGCGCACCACGCCGCCGGGTCGACGCCCGCGCAGCGGCCAAGGACGGTTATGAACATCCCCCGCGTCATGGTGCCCGCAGGGGAAAACGTCGTGCTCGTCGTGCCGTTAAAAAGCCCCGCCGACGCCGCGTAATCCACCGCGTCATAGTACCACGCGCCCGCGCTCACGTCCGTGAAGCCGGCGGCGGAGGCCGCCTCCGCCATCGGCGCGAGGGACGCGGCAAGCGCGGCCATCAGCGCAAGCACCACAGCGGCTCTTTTTATCTTTCGTATCCCAGTCACTGGCACAATCCTCTCTCTGTTTTCTGCGGGCGTTCCACGGTTGACCCTGCTTTGGAAGTGTGCTATACTGCTTTTAATTAAGCAAATAATACAGGAAAATCCATGACAATACAATTTACATAATAGCATAAAAGCGCGGATTGTCAAATATTATGCCGCCCCGCACACTTCCGCGGCGGCGTCATACACTATATCAGGAGGTCACGCGAATGAGTAAACGGAAAGTCGGCGTCATCGGCGGAACGGGCATGGTCGGCCAGCGGTTTGTGACCCTGCTGGCAGAGCATCCCTGGTTCGAGCTGACGGTCATCGCCGCCAGCGCCCGCAGCGCGGGAAAAACATACGAACAGGCCATCGGCGCCCGCTGGGCGCTGGACGTGCCGATGCCGGAGAGCGCGAAAGGCATTATCGTGAAAGACGCTACCGCCGACATGGCCGAAATCGCGTCTCAGGTCGATTTTGTCTTCTCCGCCGTGGATATGAAAAAGGAAGAGATCCGCGATCTGGAGGAAGCCTACGCAAAGCTCGAGTGCCCGGTCGTATCGAATAACAGCGCCCATCGCTGGACGCCGGACGTGCCTATGGTCGTGCCGGAGATAAACGCCGATCATCTGGAGGTGATACCCGCGCAGCGCAGACGCCTCGGCACGAAGCGCGGCTTCATCGCCGTCAAATCCAACTGCAGCATCCAGAGCTATGTACCGGCTCTCCATCCCCTGCGGGAGGAGTTCGGCCTCAACAGGATACTTGTCTGCACCTATCAGGCCATTTCCGGCGCGGGCAAGACCTTCGACAGCTGGCCGGAGATGCTCGATAACATCATTCCCTATATCGGCGGCGAGGAGGAAAAATCCGAGCAGGAGCCGTTAAAGGTCTGGGGCAGGGTGAAAAATGGGGTCATAGAAAAAGCTGCCGCCCCCTCCATTACCGCCCAGTGCCTGCGCGTGCCGTGCTCCAACGGCCATATGGCCGCCGTATTTGCCAGCTTTGACAGGACGCCCTCAAGGGAGGAAATTCTCGCCCGCTGGGCCGACTTCAGAGGCCGTCCGCAGGAGCTGGGGCTCCCCTCCGCGCCGAAGCAGTTTTTGCAGTATTTCCCGGAGGACGACCGCCCGCAGACGCGGCTCGACCGCATGCGGGAAAACGGCATGGGCATCTCCATCGGCCGCCTGCGTCCCGACACGCAGTACGACTATAAGTTCGTCTGCCTGAGCCACAATACCCTCCGCGGCGCGGCCGGCGGCGCGGTGCTCCTGGCGGAGCTTCTGCATGCCGACGGATGGTTCGGCTGACCTCCCAAAACAAAATCACCAAGGATGCCTCGGGCCGACAGCCCGGGGCATTCCTCGCAATCAGGAGGAATCATTTTGAAAACACCCCTTTTTACAGGAGCGGGCACAGCCATCGTGACCCCGTTTCACGCGGGTGAGATAGACTTTGAATCCCTTTCGCGGCTGATAGAGCTGCAATACGCCGGAGGCGTTTCCGCCATTATCGTCTGCGGGACCACCGGCGAGGCGCCGACCCTCTCCCCCGAGGAGCAGGAGTCGCTTTACCGTTTTGCGGTAAAACGGAGCGGCGGCCGGATGAAGGTCGTCGCCGGTATCGGTTCCAATGACACGGGAAAGGCGCTGGCTATGGCCCGGTGCGCGGAGCGCGCCGGTGCGGACGGCGTCCTCATGGTGACGCCCTATTACAACAAAAGCACACAGGCCGGCCTTGTGGAGCATTTCACCTATGTAGCCGACCGCACGCGCCTGCCTCTTATCGTTTATAACATCCCCTCCCGCACCGGCGTAGGCATCGAGCCGGAGACGTATGCCGTTCTGGCGCGGCACGCGAACATAAACGGCGTGAAGGAGGCCTCCGGCGACATCGCCGCCTTTGCGCGGACAAAGGCCCTGTGCGGGGATAAGCTCCACTTCTGGAGCGGCAACGACAGCGATACCGTCGCCATGATGTCCCTCGGCGCGAAGGGCGTCATCTCCGTAGCCTCCAACCTCGTGCCGGATGTGGTTTCCCGCCTGTGCGCTCTCTGCATGGACGGCGACTATCCCGCGGCGGCGGCGCTCAACGAGCGGTATATGGAGCTTTTCCATATCCTGTTCTGCGAGGTGAACCCCATCCCGATCAAAACGGCCATGGGCCTTGTCGGCCGATGCAGCAGCGAGATGCGTCTGCCTCTCGTCCCCATGCAGCCCGCGCACCGAAC
This sequence comes from uncultured Oscillospiraceae bacterium, assembly GCA_964516625.1. Lineage (GTDB taxonomy): Bacteria > Bacillota > Clostridia > Oscillospirales > Oscillospiraceae > CAJOIG01. The sequence continues at coordinate 5,391 of CAZEXC010000048.1, forward strand.
GGCGCTCATCTCTTGTCTTTCCCGGCACGGCATAATCGTGTAAGAGCGGCAAAAAATACAAATCGGAAAGCGGCGTCCATGCGGGCGCCGCTTACTTTTTCGCGTTCAGGTTTTACTCTCCGGCGTTCGTGCTGCCGTTGTTTTTGTTCTGGTCGTCGGTTCTGTCATGGCTGTCGTCGCCCTCGGCGGCGTCTTCCACACCGTCGACCATATCCTCGACCGCGCCGCCCACGCCGGTGGCCGCGTCGTCTACCGCGTCGCCCGCGCCGGTCACGACATCGCCGACCGCATCGCCTGCGCCGCCGACCACATCGCCGACCGCGTCGCCCGCGTCGTCCGCCGCATCATGGGCGTCGTCGTTCATATCGTCCCGTAGCGTTGTGTCCGTGTCCGTCACGGCGGGACTTGCCGTTATACGCGCGTCGTCGCCCGTCGTTTTGCTTTTGGTGCCGCAGCCTGTCAAAACGGACATCAGCAGCACGACTGTCGCAAGAATGGAAAATATGGATCTCATCTTCTGCCTCCGATTGTTTTTAAAAATTTCGCTCTTAGTATGGCCCGATTCCGTATCATCTTGCATGGAGGCAAAAATTACATTTTTATAGTATCAGATAACGCCCGCGAGGACAAGCGCCAGCAAAACGAAGCTCGCCAGAAGCACGAGGGACGTGAGCATCACGCCCCATCTGACGCCGCCGCCCGCGCCGGAGGCCGGCCGGGCCACGAGGTTTGCCCGGCGCAGCGCCGTTACCACGGGCTTATAAATCAGAAGCGTCAGCGTGGCGTTTATGCCGCCCTTCACAAGGTTGAACGGCAGGAACGTCGGCAGCAGCATGCCCGCGACGACGGATCGGTCGATGCCCATGTAGAGGGGCGTTACGAGGTAGTTCCACAGAAGCATGACCGCCGTCATAGCGAGAACGCCCGATATGAGGGACAGAACGGCCCCCTTCATGCTGTGGTTTTTCTTGTACAGCGCCGAGGCCACGCACGCGAACGCGCAGCTCGACAGGATGTTCATCAGCAGGCCGATCGGCCCCGTTCCGCTTATCGTGAGCATTTCGATAAAGGACACAATGACCGCAATGATCGCCGCCGAAAGCGGGCCGGAAATGAAGCCCGCGATGACGATCACCACGTCCTTCAGGTCAAATTCCAAAAAACCCGCCACCTGAATGGGGATGACGTTCGAGATGAGCTTTGCCGCGAACGCGATGGCGCACATCATACCGACCGTCGCGACGGTTTTGGCGCTGACGGACGGCGCGGCTTTTCCTTTCGCTGTGCTGGGGTTTGTCATGATCTCCTCCGATGTCTTGAATTTAGGGCAACAAAAAACACCCGGAAACACTTCCGGGCGCAGAAAAATGGCGGCGGCCTATGCGCTTGCGCGGCATATGCCCCATCCGTCCTCTTCCATCCAGACTGTAACTGTCGGCGCCGTAGTTGCAACGGCTCAACGCTTTCGCGCTCGCGGGCTTTACCGCCGGTGGGGACTTCCACCCCGCCCTGAAGACGATTTTATTATAGCACATTCTGTTTGTATTGCAATACCCCATTTAAAAAATCGCTGCGGTATGCTATAATCTGAGCATGATATCAGAACATGACAAAACCGATACCTGCTGCTTTACGGGACACCGAAAGCTCCCCTGGGGCAGCGACGAAAACACCGCCGCCTGCCGGAAGCTGAAGCTCGCGCTGGCCGACGTGCTGCACGCCGTATATACCTCCGGCTACCGCCACTTCATCTGCGGCATGGCGCCGGGGGCGGACATGTATTTCGGCGAGGCGGTCGTCGCCCTGCGGGACGAGCATCCGGGCGTCACGCTGGAGGCTGCCGTTCCATTCGCCGGACAGGATCTGCGCTGGTCCGCCGACGTAAGACGGCGCTACAGCCGTCTGGCGGAATCGTGCGACGACGTGACCGTTCTGCGCGGGGAATACACGCCTACGTGCATGATGGAGCGCAACCGCTATATGGTGGATCATTCCAGCCTCGTCATCGCGGTGTTTGACGGGCGCGCGGGCGGGACGCGCAACACCATCCGCTATGCCGCCGCCCGGGGCGTAGAAATCATTCAGCTCCCCAACGTATTTGAGATGACAGGCGCCGCCTGTCCGAAGGAGTGAAGCGAAAATCATGAGAAAGGTTTACAGTTGGATATGCAGCCACCGGGCGACGGTGCTGACGGTGTTTATCATAGCCGCCATAGCGAGCCTGTTTTTGAGGCGGCTCGTCGCCGTCAACTACGATATGAGCGACTATCTGCCGGAAGGGACGCAGTCCACTGTCTCCATGGATGTCATGAAGGAAGAATTTTCCGGGGGCATCCCCAACGCCCGCGTGATGATATACGACGTTACCATCCCCGAGGCCTTGGAATATAAGGAAAAGCTCGAGGCGGTGGAGGGCGTCGTATCCGTCACGTGGCTCGACGACGCGGCGGATATCACCGCGCCGCTGGGCTCTATCGACACAGATACGCTGGAGACATATTACAAAGACGGCGCGGCGCTTTTCTCCGTGGCCATCGAAAACGATTACCGCCTGTCCGCCGCCGCGGAGATGCGCGAGATCATCGGCGAGGACAACGCCATGGCGGGCAACGCCATCTCTACCGCCGCCGCCACGACGGGCACGATTTCGGAGATACAGCTCATCGCGGTATTCGCGGTGCTGTTCGTGCTCGTCGTCCTTGCGCTGACGACGCGCTCCTGGCTCGAACCGCTTCTGGTGCTGGCCGGGCTGGGCGTGGCCATCGTGATAAACAGCGGCTCGAATATCATATTCGGCGAGATATCGTTTGTCACGAATGCCGCCGGGAGTATTTTGCAGCTTGCCGTATCCCTGGACTACTCGGTGTTCCTCATCCATCGGTTCGAGGAGGCCCGCGCGGGGACCGACGACCCGTGTCAGGCTATGGTTGACGCGCTGTGCGGCTCGGCATCCTCCATCCTCTCCTCCGGGCTCACGACGGTCATCGGCTTTCTGGCGCTGGTGCTGATGCGCTTCCGGCTTGGCCCCGATCTGGGTCTTGCGCTGGCAAAGGGCGTCGTTATAAGCCTTCTGACCGTGTTTACCTTCATGCCCGCGCTTGTCCTCTCCTTTTATAAGCTCATGGACAGGCTTCGGCATCGTCCCCTTCTCCCCGCGCCGCGCGGCTTCGGCAAAGCCGTGCGCCGGATCGCCGTCCCCGCGGCGTGTCTTTTCGCCCTTGTGCTCGTCCCGGCTTTTCTCGGCTCCAACGCCAACAGCTATTACTTCGGCGCGACGCATATGTTCGGCGAGGACACGCAGGTCGGCGCGGACACCGCCGCCATCGAGGCGGTATTCGGCGAGAACGACACATATGTCCTTCTGGTTCCCGGGCAGGATTTTGCCACGCAGAAGGAGCTGTCCGACGCGCTCCACGAGCTGCCGCAGGTAAAGAGCATCCTGTCCTATGTGGACTCCGTCGGCGCGGAGGTGCCCACGGAATATCTGGACGAAAGCACCCTTTCCCTTCTCCTGTCGGACAACTACAGCCGCATGGTGATTTCCGTCGGCGTGCCTTACGAGGGGGACGAGACATTCGCGCTCGTAGCGCAGATACGCGCCATCGCGGAGGAATACTACCCGGACGGGTATTACCTCGCCGGGGAGGGCGTCAGCATCTATGACCTCATGCTCACCGTCACCGGCGACATGCTGGAGGTGAATCTTGTCGCGATCGCGGCGGTGTTCCTGATCCTGCTGATCATGCTTCGGTCGCTGTTCCTGCCCGCCGTTCTGGTTCTCAGCATCGAAACGGCCATATGGCTCAACGTGTCCGTGCCGTATTTCATCGGCACGCGGATATTCTATATCGCCTATCTTATCATCAGCACCATCCAGCTTGGGGCGACGGTGGATTACGCCATCCTCATGACCGACCGCTACCGGGAAAACCGCCTTACCATGGACAAAAAGACCGCCGCCGCGCAGACGGTCGAGCAGGTTTTGTCGTCCATCCTCACCTCCGGGAGCGCCCTGACCGTCGTAGGGCTCCTGCTGGGGTATGTTTCCTCCAACCGGCTTCTGGCGCAGCTCGGCATATTCATCGGAAGAGGCGCGCTTTTCTCCCTCGCCATCGTGATATTTGTCCTGCCGGGGCTGCTGTATCTGTTTGACCGTCTGGTGGTACATCAAAAAAAGGATCGGCCTCCCCACGGGGACGCCGCGCGCAAGGAGGAGCTTACGCAATGAAAAAAACAATGAAAAAAATCCTGGCGCTGGCCCTGACGGCGGCGCTGGCCGCGTCTGTCCTGACCTCCGCCCTTGCTGCGGGGGAAAGCACGCCCAAGGAAGAGGTCGTGTACGCCACCCTCGACGCCTCCGGCGCGGTGGAGGACGTGACCGTCGTGAACATTTTCGATCTGGATTCTGCCGGGACCATCACCGACTACGGCGCGTATGACAGCGTCCGCAACATGACGACCACGGACACGGTCGTCCAGACCGGCGACACGGTGACGATAGACGCCTCCCCCGGAAAGCTCTATTACGAGGGTTCTCTTTCCGGCGCCGTCCTCCCGTGGGATTTTTCCGTCCGCTATTATCTTGACGGCGCGGAGGTGTCCGCCTCCGAGCTTGCCGGGGCGAGCGGCGCGCTGAGGATCGCGGCGGAGATAACGGAAAACAAGGCGTACACCGGCGATTTCTTCGACGGCTACGCCCTGCAGGTGAGCCTCACCCTCGACGCCGGCCGGTGCCGCAGCATCACCGCCGAGGACGCCACGGTCGCCAACGCCGGCGGCGATAAGCAGCTTACCTTCACCGTCCTGCCCGGAAAGGGCGCGTCGTTTGAGATAACGGCGGACGTGACCGATTTCACAATGGACGGCTTTTCCATAAACGCCATGCCTCTGCGCCTTGACGTCGACGTGGACGACGAAGAGCTCATGGCCGAGATAACGGAGCTTCTCGACGCCATCGAGGAGCTGGACGGCGGCGCGGCGGCGCTTTACGACGGGACGGCCAGCGTGCAGGACGCGGCAAAAAGCGATCTGCAAAGCGGCGCAAGCTCTCTCAATACCGGCGCGGAGGATCTGGAAAGCGGCGCGGCGGAGCTGCAGTCCGGCGGGAGCGCTCTGGAAAGCGGCGCGGCGGAGCTGCAGTCCGGCGCGGAGACGCTGTACAGCGGCGTCGAAGCGCTCTCCGACGGCATTGCACAGATGCGCGCAGCCGTTGAGACGCTCGACAGCTCCTCCCCCGCCCTGACCGACGGTTCTCAGGCGTTTTATAACGCCCTGTCGCAGGTAAAAGCGGCCCTTGACGCCGCTGCGGTGACGGACGAGGATCTCTCCGATCTCCGGGCTGCGTCGGCGGCCATCCTGACGGGGATAGAGAGCCTTTCGGATAATATGGCTAATATGGCCGCCCTCGCCAGCGCGAATGATCTGGCACAGAAAAACACCGACGCCGCCGCCGGTATACAGAGCATGACGGCCTCGCTTGCCGAGCAGGCCGCCGCGCTGGAAGCGGCCGGTGAAAACGCGACTTCCCTTTATGTGCAGATCGAACAGCTAAATAGCATCGCCGTGCTTCTCAATACGGACAGCGCCGTTCTGTCCGAGCTTCCCGGCCTTGCAGACGGCGCGGCGTCTCTGGCAGAAAGCTATGCCGCCTTCGACAAGCAGATAGAAAACCTGACGACGCTTCTCGGCGGCCTCGCCGAGCAGATGGGAAAGCTCTCCTACGCGGTGGATGCCCTCGTTACGGAATACGCCGCCATAGACGGCGGCATCACGGAATACACGGACGCCGTCGCGCAGCTTGCGGCGGGCTTTGATACGCTTTCCGAGGGCGCAGCTTCCCTCTCCTCCGCCAGCGCCGCCATGACCTCCGGCACACAGACGCTCTATGAAAAAACGGGCGCGCTCCTGTCCGGCATCACAGCCATATACGACGGCGCGGGCACGCTCTCGGACGGCACGGGCGCGCTCTCGGACGGCGCGGCGGAGCTTCTGGCCGCCATAGCGCAGCTTTACGACGGCGCCGGCGAGCTTTCGAGCGGCGCTTCGGCTCTGTACGCGGAGACCGACGGCATGGACGAGACGATAAGCGATAAAATAGACGAGCTTCTCGCAAGCGTCACCGGCGGGGACGTGGAGCCGGCCTCGTTCGTGTCCGCGAAAAATACGAATGTGGAAAGCGTGCAGTTCGTCATAAAGACCGCCGCCATCGAGCTTCAGACAGACGAGGAGGAAACGCCGGAGGAAACGGAG
>CAZEXC010000049.1:0-11568 GCA_964516625.1 uncultured Oscillospiraceae bacterium
ATAAACCTCCACTTCACCGGCGACTTCCACGCCATCGGCGCGGCAAACAATTTGCTGGCCGCTATGCTGGATAACCACATCTATCAGGGCAACGCCCTGAACATCGACCCTAAGCGGATCACATGGAAGCGCTGTGTCGACATGAACGACCGCCAGCTCAGAAACATTATTAACGGCATCGGCGGCAAGGTAAACGGCGTCCCCAGAGAGGACGGCTATGACATCACCGTCGCCACGGAGATTATGGCGGTGTTCTGCCTTGCGTCCTCCATGGCAGACCTCAAAGCGCGCCTTTCCCGCATCGTTGTGGGCTACACCTACGACGACAAGCCCGTCACGGCAGGGGATCTTAAGGCCGTCGGCGCCATGGCGGCCCTTTTGAAGGACGCTTTGAAGCCGAACCTTGTCCAGACGCTGGAGGGTACGCCCGCGTTTGTCCACGGCGGGCCCTTTGCCAATATCGCTCACGGCTGCAATTCCGTCCTCGCCACGCGCATGGCGCTGAAGCTCGGCGATTACGCCGTCACGGAGGCCGGCTTCGGCGCGGATCTGGGCGCGGAGAAATTTCTTGACATCAAGTGCCGCTATGCCGGGCTCAAGCCCGGCGCGGTGGTCATCGTTGCGACCATCCGCGCGCTGAAAATGCACGGAGGCAAGGCCAAAACCGACCTTGGCACGGAAGACCTTGCGGCGCTGGAAAAGGGGCTTCCGAACCTTCTGCGCCATGTGGACAACATCAAAAATGTCTACGGGCTGCCCGCCGTGGTGGCGGTCAACCGTTTTCCCACGGACACGGACGACGAGGTGGCACTCGTCATCCGCCGCTGCAAGGAGCTTGGCGTGAACGCAGTCCTGTCCGATGTGTGGGCCAAGGGCGGCGAAGGAGGCGTGGCTCTGGCAGAGGAGGTCGTGCGTCTGTGCGAGCAGCCCTCGGATTTCCGCTTCAGCTACGAGCTCGACATGCCGCTGGAGCAGAAAATAGAGGCTGTCGTAAAGCGTGTCTACCGCGGAAGCGGCGTGCAGTTCACAAGCGCGGCGGCAAAACAGCTCCGGCAGCTTGAGTCGCTTGGCTTTGGCGGTCTTCCCGTGTGCATCGCCAAGACCCAATACAGCTTTTCCGACGATCCGGGGCTGCTCGGCGCGCCGGATGGCTTCACCGTCACGGTGAAAAGCGTCAAAGTCTCCGCAGGCGCGGGCTTTGTCGTGGCACTGACCGGCGATATCATGACGATGCCGGGGCTCCCGAAAGTCCCCGCCGCGGAAAAGATAGACGTGGACGACAACGGCGTTATCTCCGGCCTGTTCTGACCGCGCCGCCTCGGGAAAATATAGAGATGAGCGAAAAATCCGCCCGGCTTCCGAAGAAGCCGGGCGGCTCTGTTTTTTATCGTATGACGCCGCGCCATTTCATAAGAGCCAAATAGCTCTCCCGTGCGGATTTCAATCGGTCGCGGCCAACGGGAAGGCTCTCTCCCGTGTCGAGCACCACGGCCCGCGAGGTGATTTTGCGGATATAGCGATAGTTGACGGCAAAACCCTTGTGGATGCGGATGAAGCCCAGCGGCAAAAGCTCCTGTTCCAGATCGTGGAGCGCGCATCGGACAAGAAACGGCTCGCCGTCCTGAGAAGGGAAGATCTTCTGCGTCTTGCCGGCGGCCTCAACATATATGATATCCTCAGGCCCAAAAGCGCGGATCTCGCCGTCCGTATTTTGCAAAACGAGATGCTTTTTCCGCTCCACGCGGCTTTGGACATACTGCACAATCACGTCGGGCAATTCCTGAAAAAAACGGCTTTTGCGAATAAAACACCACGGATGCACGGGAAACACATCGTAAACGCGGTCGTCCATGTTTGTCACAAAGATGATGTCGGCCTGATATCCGTGAGAACACAGGCGTTCGCCGAGCGTCACGCCGTCCATGTCCGGCAGGTCGATGTCGAGAAAGACAAGCTGACAGCTTATATGCCCCATAACGGCGAGAAGCTCCTCCGCCGAGGCGGCCTCTTCCGCCTCAATGCCGACGCCGCTCTGCGCAAACTGCCGGACGGCTTCGTCCCTCATACGTGCACGGAAGACCGGATCATCGTCGCAGAAAGCGACCTTCAGGCACTCCATTTCAGGCTCCTTCCATATACAGCATGGCGTCAGCCGTGAACCAGCCGCTATCCTCGCTGAAGCTGACGATTCCGTCGTACTGCTCGGCTATGCGCCGGAGGATGGGTATGCCAAAGCCGTGGCCGGCGGGGTCGCTTTTCGTTGTGGCAAGGTTGGGATTTTTTTGAAGAATATCGGCCTCGGCGGGATTTGTGACGGTGATGAAAAGACAATTTTTTTCCGTGTGGAGCGTGGCGCGTATAAGATTTCCGCCCGCTCTCCGGCAGCCCTCTATCCCGTTTTCGATCATGTTGGAGAGCATGGAGCACAGATCCCCGTCGGCGATGCCCAGCCGTTCGGGGACGGCGGCCACCGCGTCCAGCCGTATCCCCGCAGCCCGGGCTGCGTTCATCTGCTGGGAGATGACAGACGTTATGATGGGGTTCCGGCAGTGGAACTGCTCGAACTGGGGCAGGCTCTTGCCGGAAAACTCATCGAAATATTCCTGCAATTTATCGTATTGCTTGTCTCTGAGAAGCGCCTCCATGACAGAGAGGTGGTTTTTCAGCTCGTGGCGCAGGCTCTGAAACTCCTTGCACAGCGCGTCCGTTCGCTCGTAAAACTCTTTGTCCTGCGCCAGACGAAGCTGCATGGCGGCCATCTCCGTCGCGCGGCGGTGCTCCTTTACGAGAACGTAGTAGAGGTAGTATACCAGCATATTCACAATAAAGAAGGAGAACAAAACCACGTTGAGGGCGGGGTTGCCGGCATTGTCGGGGGCGCGCCCGTTGAGCATCCTCACTGCGTACAGGCAGGCGGCGGACAGCACCGCGATGACCAGCATGGACATCCAGTATGCCCGGGGGATGCGTTCGGAAGGGGAGGGGCGGAAAATGAACACCACCAAAAACGCGATGACCAGAAGAAGAAATTGGAGCAGGTTTGAAACCCCAAGAGGCAGCGCGGGCATGAGAACCTGCGTGCTGATAGACTGCGCCCAGTTGATATTTGCAATGACAGCGGCCACGATAACAAAGCGCATATTGGCCTTCATCGGGCAAAATGCCAGCGCGTAAATGATGATGAACCCGATGAGCGCGATCTGGCTCATTGTGCCGATGTACCTGAAATCTCCGCAGAAAGGGGCGGCCGCCAGATAAATCGCGGCGGCGGCAAGGCAGCTCAAAAACACGTGCAGGACGGTCTTTTTCAGCGAAAAGATGCGCCGGTCGCCAAAATCCAGAAGGATGACCGACAGAGCCAGCGGTATGAGGTAGCACTGGTAGAAAAAGCCGGAGAACCGGGAGATGGTGGAAAGAAAGGTATAGCTGACGGGCTCCACAGGCGTAAAGGACATTTTCTCATCTCCTGCCGCTTGGATTTTTGCGCTCACATAGGCGGTAATATTATATCGAAAATCGCCTCCGGTGTAAAGACAGCGGCGTGTTGTTTGCGCCGATTTTGCGCTGTTCGTGCCGCTGTCCTTGCGCAGATTTAATAAAAAGTATAAACTGAAATCAAGTTTATTAATAAAATGCTATACTATAAGGAGGAAGCATGATGAAAAAGGTTCTCTCAGCCCTTCTGGTGCTTGCGATGGCGCTGTCCTTCGGGACGTTTGCCCTTGCCAGCGGCGAGGCGTCGGCCGACGCCGGCGACAAGCAGTACATCGAGCAGACGCTTGACCTCGCCAACAACACGGAATACACCTGGAGCTATTCCTCCGGCGCGGACGCGTGGACGATGTCTGTCGTATCTGCCGTCGTGTATCCTGAGCTTCCCAACCAGCAGGGGGTCTCCGTCTGCGTACCCGGCGCTTATGTCACCGGCATCGATACCGACGGCGACGGCGCGGCGGACGTGACGGCGGACACTTATGCCGAGGCCGTAAACGGCAATCTCGTCATCGACTACGACGCGGAGCTTGTAAACCCCAACGGTCAGGTTTATACAGCCGCGACTGCGCCCGTCATCCTCAATACCGGCGCGGCAGGCTACGGTTCCCAATCAAACCGCGCCGCCGGAACGAGCTACGCCGCCTATGGCTTTATTAACGTCGCCTGCGGCAACCGGGGCAAGCAGGACACCGTGACGGACGAGGACGGGAATATCCTGTATTACACAGGCGACGCCCCGACCTGCCTTGTAGACCAGAAAAACGCCACCCGTTTTGTGAAGTACAACATCCTTCTCGGCAACCTGCCCGGGAGCGTTGACTACTTCGTCTCTACCGGCGGCTCCGGCGGCGCGGCCCATGCCTCCATGTATGCGGCCACCTCCAACAACCCCGATTTTTATGACTACGAGATCGAAGCCGGCGCTGTGGGCGTTTACAAAAACGAGGACGGCAGCTATTCCACCACGGTCACGATCGACGGCACGGATTATGAAATCTCCGACGGCGTTTGGGGCTGTGTTGCATACAGCGCCATCACTCCGCTGTACGAGGGCGACATCACCATGGCGTTCGAGTACAACCTGAACCCGGATTATGAGTTCAGCTCTTCCTTCCAGAAGGCGCTGGCCGGCTATCTGGCGGAAACTTATATGAACTACATTAACGACCAGGAGCTCACCATCGACGAGGCCGCCGTGGGCGTTGATCTGGACGGCGACGGCGATCTTGCGAGCACTGTGGCCCTGACCATTGAATACGACCCGGATAATCATGCCGAGACAAACGGCTACTACGGCACCTACGTCGATTTGTGGACGGCCGAGTTTGCCGAGAGCCTTGAAGCTTACGTCGAAAACCTCGACTACGCCACCGGGTATACCTGGTTCAACGAAGACGGCTCCGCCATGAGCGACAAGGAGGTCGCCGCCATGACCGTGGAAGACAAGGCCCTCGCTTTTGTGGAAGGGCGCTACTCCGCCGGCAGCAGCTCCGGCTCCTCCGCCAGCGGCGACCCTGCCGCCAAAGCCAGCGGCGAGGCTTCCGGCAACACCGTTCAGGTAAACGGCGTTACCGAGATGATCGTCGGCACGCCCGAGGAGGGTTCTACGCAGGCCGTGGGCAGCGGCACCAACTCCAAAAACTACGAAACCTTCGACGAGATGCTCGCGGCCTATCAGACCGACATCGAGGAGGTTTACGCCGGCGACCGCTTTGGGAACAATCAGGTGGAGCTTTATAACCCCCTCAACTATATCGGCGACGAGGACACCGACGCGCCTGTCTGGACCCGTATCGTTATGGGCATGAAGGAGGGCGATATGTCCATGATGGCTTCTCTGAACATGGAGATCGCCTGGCTCAACGCCGGTACCGACGCCGTCATCGAGTGGCAGTATAACGGCGGCCATGTTCCCTCCGAGATCTTTGGCGACTCCTTTGCGCTGTATGTCGATATGATGTACGGCAAGTATGTGGACGGCGCCGTGGCCGTTGAAAAGCCCGCCGCCGAAAAGCAGACCGAAAACGGCGACGCGGAGGAGGCAACGGGTACCGATCTGACCGGCTGGGTCACCTATGCCGACGGCGACGTTACCGTCACCACCATCGGCGCGGCCACCTATCGCACCAACAGCGCCTCGAAGGCTATCCCCGGCTTCGATGTCATTGACTACGGTCAGGAAGACTATGTCTTCGGCAGCGCGGAGCAGGATGCCCGTCACTGGGATATATTCGTTCTGGAAGCGCTGGAAGCGCACGAGGACGAGCTGGCCGACCTGTTCTAAGAAAAAAATCTGTACAGCCGCCGCCTGCTCCGCTTCAATGCGGAACAGGCGGCGGCTTCGCTTTGCCTACAGCGGCCCTCCACGGCGCCAGCATACCGCTTTGAAGGCTGTAAAAAAGCTTTTCGGTCGGAGCTATGCGTCACATACCCAGCAAAAACAGGTTTGTGTCCTCGCAAAAGTTCGCGACGCTGTATATAACGAGCACCATATCGAACGCCCCGCCGCCGATGTAGTCGGAGAGGGAGTCCTTATAATACCGCAGGTCGATGAGGTCTATCTGCGAAAAATCGTCCAGCAGGAAAGGGAGGAGGCAGTCCGTATACGAGTCGCGGACAATGCACAGCTTCGGCTTGTCCGCGTTTCCTGTCCGCACCGTCAGACGCGGCGCGTTTCCGCCGAGGAAGAAAGAATACTTGTCCTTTGCGTCAAGACAGCTCTCGTCATACAGCCCCGTCACTTGAGGGGAGGAGGCCGCGTACCCGGTAACGGCAGCGCTGCCGTCGTCAGGGACAAAGATCTCTATCTCGTCCGGCGCGACCCACGAAAAGCCGGAGGAGGAGCAGGTCGTTCCGTAAAAGCTGTCGGAAACGATCTGACGTTCGTAATCATCTATGTCCGCCGCATCCAACCCCCATGCCGCGCGCAGGGCGTTATATCCGTAAAACGCGCCAAGGCTTGTCCAGTGGTGATCCGTGCGGTAAAAAATGTATTCCGAAGCGTGGGCGGACAGGAGAGAGAGCATATCCACATTCAGCGCCGCGCTTCCGGCATAGGCCGCGTCGATGACAGCCTGTTCGCTGTCGTTGGGGGCGTTCACGGGGAGCTTGTACGCCTGCACCTGCGCCGCGCCGGGGATGAGCGCGAAATATACAGGCACGGCGGCGTTTTCCGCAAGCGCGTTCAGATAGGATATATTTTCCGATATCACATGGTCTTCCGGCGCATCAAAGCGGGAGATGAGCGCGCCGCCCTCGCAGTAATAAACGCCGTTATTTTCTTTCTTTCCGGAAATCAGCTCGCATCGCGCCTTCAGCCCCGTCCACCAGTCGCGGAACGCGAACTGGTCGGTCGCGTATCCCTCAAAATCCTCCATAAAGCTGCCGGAAACAAGCGTTTTGAGCGAAAACACGGGGCTTTGCTGCAAATAACGGTTTTCCTGTTCGGAAAATTCCCGATCCGGCAACAGGAGATTCAGGACAAAAAACGCCCCGATAAAACCGATCAGCGCGGCAATGACGGATATTTTTGCGGCTTTTTTCATACGCACACCTCAAAAACGAAAGTAGAGGAAAGGATTATAGGTGGAGTCCACAAGATAGGCTGTCGATACCACCAGTACAAGGACGATCAGGACAGGCGCGGCAACGCCCTGCACCTTTTCAGGCAGGCGGCGGAAAAGCGTTTTTCCCGCAGGCAGGCTCGCGAATATCCCGACGGCGAGGAGGGAGGCATAGCTTCCGAGGTAATATATATCCGTGCCGGACACAAAACCCGCGCTGCCGAAGCCGTACATGGCACGGAAAAACACCATCGTCTGGGAAACGCTTGCCTGCTGGAATATCACCCACCCGGAGACAGCCGCAAGGAGGGTGTATATATGTCCCGCAAAAGCGGGGAGTTTTTCCAGAAGCTTTCCCAGAAACAGCTTCTCCAGTACAAGGAAGAAGGCGTAATACAGCCCCCAGAAAAGAAACGTCCAGCTCGCGCCGTGCCAAAGGCCGGTGCAGGCCCAGACGATCGCGATATTCAAAAGCTGGCGGCGCAGCCCGCGGCGGTTCCCTCCCAGAGGGATATAGAGGTAATCCCGGAACCAGCTTCCAAGGCTAATGTGCCAGCGACGCCAAAACTCTGTGACGGAGCGGGAGATATAGGGATAATCGAAGTTTTCCAGAAACTCAAAGCCCAGCATCCGTCCCAGCCCGATAGCCATATCGGAGTAGCCGGAGAAATCAAAATATATTTGCAGCGAAAAGGCGACAGCGGCCAGCCACGCGCCCACGAACGTAAGCTCGGATGCGGGCGCGGCGGCATAGGCATCCCACAAAAGGCCGATATTGTTGGCCACGAGCACCTTTTTGCCAAGCCCTATAACGAACCGCTCCACGCCGGAAGCAAATTTATCCGCGCTCTCCCGCCGCGTCTCAAGCTGCCCCGCGATATCCTTATAGCGGACGATGGGCCCGGCGATGAGCTGGGGGAAGAGGGTGACGAACGTGCCGAATTTGATGAAGCTTTTCTGCACGCCGCCGTCGCCGCGATACACGTCGATGGGATAGCTCATGGACTGGAATGTATAGAAGGAAATGCCGATGGGAAGCGTCAGCCCGAGAGCGGGGACGGACACGCCGGGGATGCGGGATAGCGTCTGCGCGACGAGATCAAAGTATTTGAAAAAGAACAAGACAAGCAGGTTCAGGACCGTTCCTGCCGCCAGTACGGCTCGCGCTTTGGGCCGGTCGTTTCGGTATTTATCCACGAGAAGCCCGCTTGCATAGTTAACGCACACGATAAAAAGCATGAGGCCGAGATATACAGGCTCGCCCCAGCCGTAAAACACGAGGTTGACCGCAAACAGCCACAGGTTCCTGTATTTTGGCGGCACGATATAATATACCGCCAGCACGACCGGCAGGTATATAAACAGGAACAGAATACTGGAAAAAACCATATATCAGTCCTCCGACGGGCTTTTCTTGGGATCGAAATCCGCCAGAGGGTTGGCGGACGCGGCGTTTTTCAGCTCGGAATTTGCGATATGCGTGTATATCTGCGTCGTGTTCAGGTTCTCGTGGCCGAGAAGCTCCTGAAGCGTGCGCACATCTACGCCGTTTTGCAGCATGAGGGTGGCCGCCGTATGGCGCAGCTTGTGGGGCGAATACTGGCTTGCGTCCAGTCCCGCGCGGAGGAGCGTCTTTTTCACCATGACCTGCACGGAATCGACGCTCATGCGTTTGCGGCGGTTGGATAAAAATACGGCGTTTTTGTCGAGGGACTGAATGTCTTTCCGCACAAGGAGCCAGTCGTTTAGCGCCTTTACCGACGCGTCGTTTAAAAACACGACGCGTTCCTTGCTGCCTTTGCCATGGATAAGAAGGCTGTCCTGCCGTATGTCCGTCAGGTTCAGACCGACCATTTCCGATATGCGCAGGCCGCAGTTGAGAAACAGGCACAAAATACAGTAATCGCGTTCTTTATTCTTGCCATCTGCCGCCGAAAGCAGACGGCGGCTTTCCTCCAGCGTCAGATAACGGGGAAGGGATTTCTTGAGCTTCGGCGCGTCGAGATCCTGCACCGGGTTCTCGGAAAGCTGCTTCGATTTGACGGTCAGATATTTATAAAATCCCTTGATGCTCGTTATCATCCGCGCGCGGGAAGCGGCGTTCAGCTCCCGATCACGGGAAAGATATGCCAGAAAGTCATAGACCTCGGTTAAGGTGACGGCGGCATAAAAACGCAGATCCGCCTGACGTATGTCGATATCCTCAAGCGCCGTATCGCGCGGCACAAGATTGCGCTCGACCATCAGATAGCGCGTAAAGGTCCGCAGATCCATATAATACGAATCCACCGTGGCCTTGGACTGGCCCCGGATCGTGTCGTGATAGGCGAGAAATTCCCGCATAGGCTGCGGCGCGTCCGTTTGATAGCTCATAAAACCGCCTCCAATACAGGAGGTATCATAACAGGAAAGGCGCGGGCTTGTCCATGGGCAAAATACACAAAATTCGGCATAATTAATATTATGCCGAATTTAGGGGAGGGCTGCGGCGCCGCCAATATCAAATATGGGCTCGTCTGTCAGGAAAACCGGCTCTACGCCGTGTTTATTGAGAAACGCGAAGACGGCGTCCCTGTCCGGGTGCCTGTCCAGCGAGCCGGTGAACGCCAGATGCTTTTCGTCCAGCAAAAACGACGCGCCGCCGATGAATCCATAGCCGAAGCCTTCCAATATAATGTATCCCGGCTTTATTTGCAGCACGTCCATACCGGCGGCGGCAGCCTGTCTTGAAACAGCGTCGTCCGATGTGATGATACTGTCGGGCGAAACGACGCAGACGGAGCATTTCGTATAGCCCTGCGGGACGGCGACGCGTATGCCCGTCAAAAACGGCGCGGCAGCGGCAGCGGCAGTCTTTGGGTCATATATCGTATATTTGCCCGTGGCGCAGATGCAGAGTCCCGCGTCCATAGGATATTTTTTCCCCTGTTCACCGGAAGAAACCACACGATATCCCCTATTCGTTAAATAATTAACTATATAAGCATATATCCCCTCTGCAACGATGGCTATCCCGGCTTGCGGCAAGAAAACGCTCAAATCGGCGTGGCCGGCAAGACGAATATCCAAATCGGGATTGTCCGGGAGCCACAGCACGGATACGCCTCTGGTATCGAGGGGCTTTTGGAGCGTCCGCCTGTACCTGTCCCCTATCAACAGGCTCACAGCGTTTTTTCCACCGCCTCGCGCAGCGTTTTTACATGGATGAGACTGAGCCCTTCCGGCGCTTTGAGCGAGCCTCGGATGCGGGATGGAACGACGCACTCCGTAAAACCGAGGCGGGCGATCTCCGTCAAGCGCTGCTCCAGCGCGTTTACGCTCCGTATCTCCCCGGTCAGCCCTACCTCCCCCACGGCAGTCAGCTTGTCCGGCAAAGGCGCGTCCCGGAAGCTGGAGGCAATGGCGAGACAGGCTGCGAGGTCTGCGGCGGGCTCGTCCAGCGTAAGGCCGCCCACCACGTTAAGATAGGCGTCACAGGCATTCACCCTCATGCCGCCGCGCTTTTCCAGCACAGCCATGAGAAGGTAGAGCCTGTTATAATCAAAACCGTTGGACGTCCGCCGCGCGGCGGAAAAGGTCGTGGGCGTGACCAGCGCCTGTATTTCCGCCAGAATGGGGCGGCTGCCCTCCATAACGCACGCAACGCACGTCCCCGGCATACCGATCGGCCGGCCGGCCAGCATCGTTTCCGACGGGTTCGGCACCTCGCGCAGGCCCTCCCGCGCCATCTCAAAAACGCCGATCTCGTTGGTGGAGCCAAAACGGTTCTTCTCCGCCCGGAGGATGCGGTAGGTATGGCTTCCGTCGCCCTCAAAATAGAGAACGCAGTCCACCATATGCTCCAGAACCTTGGGCCCGGCGATGGCGCCTTCCTTGTTCACATGCCCTACCACGAACGCGGTGAAGCCCGCGGCCTTGGCAAGCTGCATGACGGCCATGGAGCACTGCTTTACCTGACCGACGCTCCCCGGCGCGGTGTCGAGGGACGGATCATATATCGTCTGCACCGAGTCGATGATGACGACGTCCGGCGTCAGCTCCTCAAGGGCAGCTATTACATCGTTCAGATCCGTGCCGGAGAGGATATAGAGCTCCTCCCTTTGGACGCCCAGCCGCTGGGCGCGCATTTTGAGCTGGCGCTCGCTTTCCTCGCCGGTGACGTAAAGAATCTTCTCGCTCTCCGCGATACTGCCGCACGCCTGAAGCAGGAGCGTAGATTTGCCGATGCCCGGCGCGCCGCCGACAAGGACGATGGAGCCCCGGACAGCGCCGCCGCCCAAAACCCGGTCAAACTCCGCGATGCCGGTGGAAAAGCGCGTCTCCGTGCTGATATCGAGCTCGCGCAGGGGTTTCGGTACTGCCCGCCGCACAGGACGCGCCTTTTCCGCCGCCTTTGGCGCGGCGGGCGCTTCCTCCAGCGTGTTCCACGCGCCGCATGAGGGACACTGACCCTGCCAGCGCGGGGTCTCGTTTCCGCAGGCGGAGCAGAAAAAAACTTTTCTCTCTTTCA
>CAZEXC010000050.1:0-11508 GCA_964516625.1 uncultured Oscillospiraceae bacterium
GCCGAGATAGGACTCCGCGTCCTTCTTGAGCTTTGAAAGGATCATGGCGGATATCTCCTGCGGGGAATAGCTCTTGCCGTCCACGGTGACGCGGTAGCTTGAGCCCATCTCGCGCTTTATGGAGGAGATGGTGCGGTCGGGGTTCGTGACAGCCTGACGCTTTGCCACCTGACCGACCATCCGCTCGCCGTCCTTGGAAAAGGCCACGACGGACGGGGTGGTGCGGGCGCCCTCGGCGTTGGCGATGACAACGGATTCGCCGCCCTCCATGACAGCCACACAGCTATTGGTAGTACCAAGATCGATACCGATAATCTTACCCATAATGTTTTTCCTCCCGTATCTGAAATGATGATTTTATATTGGTATATCCGATCCCCTGCGGGACGGATCTGCAAAGCGGCTATCGCCGCGTAAGCATACGGATGTTATACTGTCGGGGGCTAGTTCGCCACCTGCACCTTGGAAAAGCGGATGACCTTATCGCCGAGCCTGAAGCCCTTTTCCAGCTCCATAATGATCTCGCCCTCGCCGTATTTTTCATCCTCGACGTGCAGAAGCGCCTCGTGGAGCGCGGGATCGAATTTTTTGCCCATGGCCTCGATGGCCGTCACGCCCAGCTCGGAAAGTATCTTATCGAATTGGGACAGGATGGCCTCCATGCCCTTGCGGGCGTCCTCCGTCGGCTCCTGCAAAGCGGCGCGGGAGAGGTTGTCGTATACCGGCAGGAGCTTTTTCACCGTGTCCGCCCGAACATCGGCGTAAATGTTTTCCCGCTCCTTCTGGCTGCGCCGACGGTAGTTGTCGTATTCGGCAAGCATTCGGAGGTACTTGTCGTCCGCCTCGTCGAGCTTTTCCTGAAGAAGCTCCGCCTCTGTCTTATCGGCGGGCGCGGCCTCCGCGGCGGGGGCGTCCTTCCCGGCGGGCGCGGCCTGCTCCGGCTCCTGCTTCTGATCCTTTTCCCGCTCCTGCTGCGCCTTCGTTTCCGGGGCTTTCTTTTCTTCGTCTTTTTTACTCATGTTCCTTATTTTCCTTTAGCACCAGTTTGTT
This sequence comes from uncultured Oscillospiraceae bacterium, assembly GCA_964516625.1. GTDB lineage: Bacteria > Bacillota > Clostridia > Oscillospirales > Oscillospiraceae > CAJOIG01. Next base: position 1,051 of record CAZEXC010000050.1, read on the forward strand.
GTTGAGGCCTTCGGGAAGGTCGGAGCCCGAAAGCATCCGGCTAAGGCCCGCGGCGATATAGCTGAGCTTCGCGGCGACGCTGGAATAATCCATTCGCGTCGGCCCGACTACGCCGATGTACCCCCGCATGCCGCCGCCCACGTCGTAGGACGCCATGACGACGCTGGAATCCCGCAGCTCCTCGGCGAGGTTTTCCGGCCCGATGGTCACATGGATGCCGTCCCGATCCCCTTCCCGATAGGGGATGTCAGACAGGAGCTGTTCGCCGTCGGAGATGAAATTTATCAGCGCCCGTGCCTTTTCGGGGTCTTTGTATTCCGGCTGGCTGAGAAGGCTGGAAGCGCCCTCGATGCGTATGGGAGCCGTCCGCGCATTCGCCAGCGATTCTATGACAAAGGCGGCTACCGCCGCAACAAGGCCGTAGGTGTCTCCGGCGGCGCGCTCCACGGAGCGGATGAGCCCGTCGGTTATCTCCCGATCCGTGACGCCGGTGAAGTGGGCGTTGAAAAGGCTCGACAGCGTCTGTATCTTTTCCTGATCCACGGAAAAGGGAAGCCGGATGAGCTTGTTTTTCACGGTGTCGTCGGTAAGCAGCGCCACAACAATGAACGTGTTCGCGTCCACATAGACGAAATCGAAGCGCTTCACGGCGGAGGGAGCTTTCATGGCAAGGGCATAGGCCGGATACTGGGTCATGGAGCTGGTCAGCCGCCCCACCTCGCTCATGAGCTCGTCGAGCTGCTTCTGCTTTTTGGCAAGCTGCTCGTTGATGGCGGCGGTCTCCGCCTCGGAGAGCTTCTGCTTTTCCATCAGCTCGTTCACATACAGCCGATACCCGGCGGCAGAGGGAACGCGCCCGGCGCTGGTATGGGGCTGCTCAAGATACCCCATGGACGTAAGCTCCGCCATTTCGTTCCGTATGGTCGCGGAGGAACACCCGATGGCCTCCGCCAGGAGCTTGGAGCCCACCGGCTCCGCCGTGGCGATGTAGTTTTCCACAATGGCTGTCAGTATTTTCTTTTTCCGCTGGCTCAGTTCCATCGTTGCGCCCCCGGTGACACAGACCGTACAGTCTGGCACTCTTTCCTTTCGAGTGCTAATTTATCACACCTTTCATTATATGTCAATAGCCTCCGGGCTAATCGTAACAAATAATTCATAATTCAAAAAAATACGGCGGCACAGCTTCTCAGCCGTGCCGCCGTATGCAGCCGTTTTTATTGTCATGTACGCCGCCGGTCAGTTCAGAAAATCCCGGAGCTTCTTGGAGCGGCTGGGGTGGCGGAGCTTCCGCAGAGCCTTGGCCTCGATCTGGCGGATGCGTTCGCGGGTGACGTTGAATTCCTTCCCGACCTCCTCAAGCGTGCGGGTGCGGCCGTCGTTTATGCCGAAGCGCAGCTCCAGGACTTTTTTCTCCCGCGGGGTCAGCGTATCCAGCACCGCCATGAGCTGCTCCTTGAGCAGCGTGAAGCTCGCCGCCTCCGACGGCTCGGATACGCCCTCGTCCTCGATAAAATCGCCGAGGTGGGAGTCCTCCTCCTCGCCGATGGGCGTTTCCAGAGAAACGGGCTCCTGAGCGATTTTAAGGATGTCCCTGACCTTTTCCGCCGGGAGGTTCATCTCCTCGGCGATCTCCTCGGCGGATGGGTCGTGGCCCAGCTCCTGCAAAAGCTGGCGGGATACGCGGATGACCTTGTTTATCGTCTCCACCATATGCACGGGGATGCGGATGGTGCGGGCCTGATCCGCGATGGCGCGGGTGATGGCCTGACGTATCCACCAGGTCGCGTAGGTGGAAAATTTATAGCCCTTGGTGTAGTCGAATTTCTCCACGGCCTTGATAAGGCCGAGGTTCCCCTCCTGAATAAGGTCGAGGAAAAGCATGCCGCGCCCCACATAGCGCTTGGCGATGGAAACGACGAGACGGAGGTTCGCCTCGGCCATGCGGCGTTTGGCGTCCTCGTCCCCTTCGGCCATACGCTTGGCGAGGGCGACCTCCTCATCCGGCGTCAGCAGAGGGACCTTTCCTATCTCCTTGAGGTACATGCGGACGGGATCGTCGGTGGAAAAGGTCTCCGCCACGGCGTCCGTGTCGATGATTTCCTCCGCGGGAGCCTCCTCCAGCTCCTCCAGCTCCTCCAGCGCGGGCAGGGCGTCCTCCTCGATGGGGGATAAAAATTCGTCGCCCGCCGTATCTATGCCCAGATCCTCCAGCTTGTCGTATACCGCGTCCAGCTCATCCGGCTCCAGAGTCATGCTGTCCAGCACGTCGGACAGATCCTTGCTTGTGAGCCTGCCGTTTTTCTTGCCTTTTTCGATGAGCTCGTTTATTTTTTCCTCGTTCGTCCTTTCCGGAGGCGGTTCCTCTCCGTCGGGGGACGCTTCCTCTGCGGAGGAGCCGTCCCTGTCGGGGCGGTCTTCTTCCGACGCCGCTTCCGCGGTCTTTTTCGCCTTGGAAGCGGTCTTTTTCTTCGGCGCCGGTTTATCCTTCGGCGCGGGCGCGGGCTCCTTCTCTCCGTCGGAGCCGGACGCCTTTTCCGCAGGGCTGTCCGCCGGAGGGGCGGCCTTCTTCCTCGGCGCGGGCGGCTTTTTCGGCGCGGGCGCTTTCTCACCGGCGGGCGTCTGTTCGGCTTTTTCTGTTTTTTCCGCTGTATCTTCCGCGGCCGCGGGGGCCTCCGCCGCCGTTTCCGCAGGCGCTTTCTTTTTCGGGGCCGCTTTTTTCTTCGGCGCGGACGGCTTTTTCTCCTCGGCAGGCTCCGTCTCCGCCGCCGTCTCCGGCGTCTTTTTCTCAGCTTCCATCCTTACCACCATACCCTTTCTTTTGCTTTAGTCTCTCGGCATACCCGCGCAGATCCTCCCGGCAGGCCGCTTTTTCTTTTTCTTCCCGTATTTTTTTTATGTAATCGCTCATGGCCTCGTCCGCCGCGGACGGCGATATGTCGCTGCGGCTGGCGATGTCCGCCAGAAGGGATATCTCATCCGGGGAAAAACGCTCCCCGAAAACGTCGGGGGACATGGTCTGTCCCGCCCGCGCGCGCTGCACGAGCGCGTCGTAAAGCCGTCCCAGCACGGGGGAGGAAAATTCCCCGCCGGTGATGTCCTCGGCGCAGAACCGATCCGGGAATCGGTACAGGAGGTTTATGACGCCCCGCTCCGCCACGGCGCTGCGGACGTTGTCGTACCGAAGCTCGCGGCTCTGGGGCTGGACGTTTTTCAAAACCGCCTCGTCGGTGCGTTTTCGGCGCTTTTTCGCTTCGGCGGCAAAACGCTTTCGCACGCGGTCGACCTCTCCCTCGAAGGCGGCCTGAGATATGCCCGCTTTTTCCGCGGCGCGCATACCGTATATCTCCCGCTCCACGCTGCCCGGCAGGGAGGCGATGATTTTCGCCGCCTCCTTGAGATAGCCCACGCGGCCCTCGTCCGTTTGGAGGTCGAATCCCTCCGCGGCCTGCTCAAGGCGGTATTCCACCTGATTTCCGCTGCGCTCGATGAGGTCCCGGAAGGCCTGAGGGCCGTTTTTCTGGATGAATTCGTCCGGATCCTTCGCGCCGGGGATCTGGAGGATCTTCACCTTCATATCCAGCGGCTGCAAAAGCGTGATGGCCCGCTGGGCGGCCTTTTTCCCGGCCTCGTCGCTGTCGTAGGCAATGACGATCTCCGTCGTGTACCGGGACAGGAGCCGCGCCTGCTCGGCGGTGAGGGACGTGCCGAGGCTGGCCACGGCGCAGTCGAACCCCGCCTGATGGAGACTTACCACGTCTATATTTCCCTCCGCAAGCAGAATATATCCGCTTTTGGTCTTTTTTGCCAGATTCAGGGCAAAAAGACTGTGGGATTTGCTGTAAACCAGCGTGTCGGGGCTGTTCAGGTACTTCGGCTCGCCGTCGGACAGGATGCGGCCGGAAAAGCCGATGACGCTGCCGCGCACGTCGATGACGGGGAACATCAGCCGGTTGCGGAAATAATCGTACACGCCGCCGTTTTTCCCCGTTCGGGCAAGCCCCGCGTCCACCAGCTCGGCCTTCGTGTAGCCCTGCTCCAGCATGGCGTCGGTCAGGCTCTCCCATGCGTCGGGCGCGTAGCCGAGGCCAAAAGGCTTTACCATGTTCCCTATGCCGCGCCGGAGGACATATTCCTGCCCCGCCCGGCCGGAGGGGGCCATGAGCTGCCGGTGGAAGAACCGGGCGGCGTCGCGGTTGAGCTCCAGCATACGGGCGCGGCGGCTTCGGTTCTCGTCAGGACTGTCCTGCGGAACCTCCATGCCCGCGCGGCGGGCGAGAAATTCTACGGCGTCCCGAAAGGAGAGGTTTTCCATCTCCATGATGAAATTGATGACGCCGCCGCCCTTGCCGCAGCCGAAGCAGTGATATATCTGCCGCTCCGAGTTGACGGAGAAGGAGGGCGTCTTCTCGCTGTGGAAGGGGCACAGGCCAAAGAGGTTCGCGCCGCTTCGCTTTGTGAGCTGCACATAGCCGGATACCACGTCTACAATATCGCTCCGAGCCGACAATTCCTCCAAAAAAGCCTCCGATATCGGCATAGTCCTGCCCCCTTTCCTTAAGGATATGCGCGGCCGCTTATTTCACACTCCAGCTTTTTGGGATAAAAAGATCCTCGAAGGTGGCGATGGCAAAGCTGTCCGTCATGCCGGAGACGTAATCCGTAGCGGCGACGACGGCGCCCTCCTGATCGGCGATGCGGCGGTATTCCTCCGGGAGCTTGTCCGTGTGCGCGGCGTAATACTCCAGCGTGGGCGCGAGAAGATCCTTCACCTTCGACTCCTCGCCCTTGGCGGTGGGATTGCGGTATACGGCGCGGAACATATATTCCATGAAAACGTCGTAAGCCTCCCGCATCCAGTCCGACAGGCGTATCTCGCCCGCGCCGCTCGAACGGACGGCGTCCGTCACCATGGCGTTTATGCGCTGGGAGTTTCGGTCGCCGATGCGCCTGCGTATGATCTCCGGCACGTCCTCCGCCGCCACGATACCGGCCCGCTCCGCGTCGTCAAGGTCGTGGTTGAGATAGGCGATATGGTCGGCCAGACGCACCACGTCCGCCTCCAGCGTGTCCCGTGGCTCGCCGGTGGTGTGGTTGAGGATGCCTATGCGCGTTTCGTCGCACAGGTTCAGCCCCCGGCCGTCCTTTTCCAGCTTGTCCACCACGCGAAGGCTCTGTTCATAGTGGTTGAAGGAGCCCGTAATGTCCCGCAGGGCGCGCTCCCCGGCGTGGCCGAAAGGGGTGTGCCCCAAATCATGGCCCAGAGAGATGGCCTCGGCCAGATCCTCGTTCAGACAGAGCGCCCGCGCGATGGTTCGCGCGACGCGGGACACCTCCAGCGTGTGGGTCAGGCGGGTTCTGTAATGGTCGCCCTCCGGCTGGAGGAAGACCTGGGTCTTGTGGCGCAGGCGGCGGAACGCTTTCGAGTGCGTCACCCGGTCGACGTCCCGCTGGAAGCAGGTGCGTATCTCGTCCTCCGGCTCCGGCACAGGCCGTCCGCGGGAGTCCGCAGACAGCGTCCCGTACCGGCCTATGACCGCCGCCTCCTGCTGCTGGCGGAGATGTCTTATGCTCTGATCCATAGGCTCCACTCGCTTAATAATAAAGTATTGCAGAATATCCCTGCAATACTTTTATACGCCGCCGACGGCGGTTTTCCTTTATTTTTTTGAAAAAAATCACGTCCCGCCCGCGTCACCGAAAAGCTCCGCGCAGGTCGTCACATGGCGGGTGATGTCCTTTTCCATGAGATACAGCGGGCCGCCGACACCGGCGGTTTCGCCGCGCTTTACAAAACCGGCGCGCCCGTAAAAGCCGATGGCCGTTTCGTTTGTGGCGGACACGTGCAGCCGCAGCAGGCGGCGCCCCTGACGGCGGAAGTAGGACACGGCGTGGCCGATGAGCTGCGCGCCGAGCCGCTGCCGGCGCAGAGCCGGGTCGATGTAGACAAGGCTTATCCAGCCGGAGCCGTCCTCCTGTCCCCGGTCGGGGTCGAGCTCGATCAGGCCGCCGAACGTCTGCCCCTGATATAATTTCATGACGCAGCGGGCGTCCTGCCGGGCGTGGCGCTCCGCCATGCGGAGATAGATGACGGGGGCGTAGCCCTTCAGATCCCCGTGACTGCTCTTCCATGTCTCGGCATAGCACCGGGAATAAAGCTCCGGCTCCCGGCGGGGGTCGAGCGGCTCGAAGCGGGTGTATTTCCTTTCCGCAGACGTGCCGGGCCTGCGCCAGCTCTGGCGGGAAAAGGTGCTCAGCCCGCCGTCCAAATGGGACGAATCGTTATACCACTGGACGCGCAGCCTGCCGTTTTCCTCCGTCAGGAGGGATACGGCGGTGTTATCCCCGTAAGGGAGGCTCCCGATATCCTCGGAGCTCACGCCAAGCAGACGGCACAAAAGCGCCCGTATGGCCAGACCGTGGCTCACGACGGCGACGGTTTCGCCGCTGTATTTCGCCGCGAGCGTCAGAACGGCGTTTTCCATCCGGGCGGTCAGGGCGGAAAACGGCTCGCCGCCGGGGACGCTCCATCGGGCGGGATCGTGGTCGAAAAGCCAGAGCTGTTCGGGTTCCGTCCGGGCGATGTTCCCCCATGGGACGTCCTCCCATGCGCCGACGGCTATCTCCCGCAGACGGGCGGTAGTATGCAGCGTAAGGTTCGGGTGGAAGCGCAGTATGGCCGCGGCGGTGGAGCGCGTGCGGACGAGATCGCTTGACCACAGCGCGTCTATGGGCGTGCTTTGAAAGCGCTCCGCCAGCGCCGCGATCTGCGCCTGCCCGAGGGGGGTCACGTTCGAGTCGTACTGCCCCTGGGCCCGGCGGTACAGGTTCCCCTCCGCCTCGGCGTGGCGGATAAGATACAGCTTTGTCATCCCACTGGCTCCTATTGCGTTATATGATATAATGTGTATATTGCGTATAGAAAAAAGTCGCTCGCCGATATAACGGCCCGCTGAAAGCATTATACTCCGCTTTCGGCGTTCTCTCAAGAGGTATCCGAAATGAGAAAGCATTCTCCGCGTTCCCGGCAGGGCGTGGTCGTCTGCGGCGCTTACGGCATGGAAAACGCCGGGGACGACGCCGTCCTTGCCTCCATCATAGCCCAGATGCGGCGGATCGACCGGGACATGCCGCTGACCGTTATGGCCAGACGTCCCAAGAGCACGGCCAGACGCTTCGGCGTCGCCGCGGCGCATCCGCTGAACGTCCTGCGCTGGACGGCGGCCATGCGCCGGGCAAAGCTCTTTATCAGCGGCGGCGGAACGCTCCTTCAGGACGTGACGAGCCGCCGGAGCCTGCAATATTATCTTTTCGCCATACGCGCGGCGAAAAGGCTGGGCTGCGCCGTGCAGCTTTACGGCTGCGGCGTGGGGCCGCTGAAAAGCGAACGCTCCCGCACGGCGGCGGCGGAGGCCCTGAACGCCTGCGCCGACGCGGTGACCGTCCGCGACGGGGACAGCGCCGCCCTGCTGGAGAGCCTTGGCGTGGAAAAGCCCCGCGTGCTTCTGGCGGCGGATCCCGCTCTGGCGGGGGAAAACGCCGCCGCGGAGCGGGAAAAATGCGTCGGCTTCGCGCTGCGCGCCTGGCCGGGCTTTTGGGAGCGCGTGCCGGATTTTGCTCAGGCGGCGCGTTACGCCTATGAGACCTATCGGCTGAAGCCCGTATTCCTGTGTCTTGCCCCGGAGGATCGGCTTGCCGCCCGCTCGGTGTGCGCGGAGCTGGGGGACGTGCCCGTTTCCGTCAGCGTTGACCCGCGGCGCGTCGGACGGATGAGCCTTGTGCTCTCCATGCGGCTGCACGGGCTCGTATTCGCCCTCCGGGACGGAACGCCCGCCGCCGGCGTGAGCTATGACCCGAAGGTGTCCGCTTTCTGCCGGGAGGCGTCGCTTCCCTGTCTGGAGCTGGCGGACGCGGCGGCGGACGGGCTGTGCCGTCTCCTCGACGAAGCCGCCCGTCTGGACGCCGAGAGCATGCACGCGGCGGCGGAACGGCTTCGCCGCCGGGAGATGGTGAACGGCAGGGTGGCCGCGCAGCTCCTGTCCGACTTTGGAAGGCAGGAATCCCGGCAAGCTTGACGAAACGGGTCGTTTGGCGTAAAATAAGCGTTAAAATGCCGTTTACTGCTTATACTGGATCTGTTCAAATGAAAAAGATCATGCTTATCTTCGGCACGCGGCCGGAGGCCGTTAAAATGTGCCCGCTGGCGCTGGAGCTGAAAAAGCGCCGGGCGGAGGCGGATACCGTCGTATGCGTCACCGGGCAGCACCGGCACATGCTCGATCAGGTTCTGCGCGCGTTTCGGATCACGCCGGAGCACGACCTGTCCATCCTGCGTGACGGGCAGAGCCTTTTTGATATCACGACAGATATTCTGGAGCGTCTGCCGCCGGTACTGGAACAGGAAGCGCCGGAGCTCGTCCTTGTCCACGGGGACACCACGACAGCCTTTGCCGCTGCGCTGGCCTGTTATTATATGGGCATCCCCGTCGGTCATGTGGAGGCCGGTCTGCGGACCTATGACGCCCGATCCCCTTTTCCCGAGGAGTTCAACCGCCGCGCCATAAGCGTCGTGAGCCGCTGCCATTTCGCCCCTACGGAGGAATGTCGGGAAAACCTTCTGCGGGAGGGGATCCCGGCCGACACCGTTTATGTCACGGGGAACACCGTCATCGACGCGCTGCGGACCACCGTCCGGCGCGATTACAGCCACCCGGAGCTTTCCTGGGCGGAGGGAAGCCGGCTCCTTCTCGTCACCGCCCACCGGCGGGAGAATATCGGCCCGCCTATGGAACGCATGTTCCGGGCTGTCCGCCGCATTGCGGAGGATCACCCCGATGTAAAGGTCATATATCCCGTCCACTTGAACCCTCAGGTGCGCGCCATCGCCCGCCGGGAGCTCGGCGGCTGCGGGCGCATCCGCCTGATAGAGCCGCTGGACGTTCCGGATTTCCACAATTTTCTGGCCAGATCCTATCTTGTCCTGACGGACAGCGGCGGCGTTCAGGAGGAGGCCCTCGCGCTGGGAAAGCCCGTTCTCGTCATGCGGGACGTCACGGAGCGCCCGGAGGGCGTCCGGGCGGGAGGGCTGTGCCTTGTGGGAACGGACGAGGACAGGATATACGGCCGGTGCAGCGAGCTTCTGGCCTCTGCCGAAGACTATGAAAAAATGGCTCAGGCCCCGAATCCGTACGGCGACGGGACGGCAAGCCGCCGGATCGCCGCCATCCTGCTGGGCTGACACGAAACAAAAAGGAGTGTTTTTACATGGGGAAGAAACCGAAGCATGTGGCCACGCACACAAAGGAAGTGCAAGAGGGATACGAGTTGGACATGTCGGATGGGAACGGGGAGGAATACGCCCGGTATAACGGCGCCAGCGACGAACAACGGGATGCCTCGGGCCGGAGCGGGAAGCGGTTTCCGAAAAAGACCGTCATTATCCTCGCCGTCGTGATATGCGTGCTTCTTATTCTTGCGGAGGCCGTCTATCTCATCTTCGGCCATTTCTATTCAAAGCTCAATTACGCCGGGAGCCTGAGCGACGCCGAGCGGGCGGAACGGATATCCAGCTATCTGGAGCTTTCAGACGACAGTCTGGAGGAAGAGGAGGAGTACGACGAGGATATTTCCGTCGCGACGGAGGACGAGATAACCGACATTCAGGCTCAGATCCAGGCGGCGCTGGCGGCAAACGGCGGGAGCCTCATGTCGGACGCGGACGTTGTGAACATCCTGCTGATAGGCTCTGACACCCGCTCGGCGTCGGAGCGGGCCCGCTCCGATGTTATGATGCTGGTCTCCCTGAGCAAAAAAACGCAGAAGATTGTTCTGACCAGCTTTATGCGGGACATTTACACCTATATCCCCGACTACGGCTATAACCGCCTCAACGTGCCCTATGCCATCGCAGGCGCCGACTACCTCATAGAGACGCTGGAGGCGGACTTTGGCATTGACATCGACGGCTATGCCGCCGTGAATTTCTACGACTTTGCCGACGTGATAGACGCGCTGGGCGGCGTGGACGTGGAGGTCACGAACGCCGAGGTGGATTATATAAACAAATATGTAAACGGCGAACAGGCGACTCTCGGCGTCGGTACCGGCGCCACATGGCTCGGCTATCCCTCGGACGGCACGGCCCACCTTAACGGCACGCAGGCTCTGAGCTATTGCCGTATCCGGGCCATCGGCACCGATTCGGGCCGCACGGAGCGCCAGAGAAAGGTGATTTCCGCGCTGATAGGACAGGCCCGGAGCCTCTCGCTTACGGAGCTGTATGACCTCGCCGACACCGTGCTTCCCATGGTGACGACGGATCTGACGAAAGCGGACTGTCTCTCCCTCCTCCTCAGCGCCTCGGAGTATCTCAGCTACGATATAGAATCCATCTGCATCCCGTCGGAGGATTATTATTTCACCATGATAAACGGCATGTCTGTCATCAGCATAAACTTC
>CAZEXC010000051.1:0-6702 GCA_964516625.1 uncultured Oscillospiraceae bacterium
CTGCCGCTATTTTTCTATTGCAGCGCTGCCTCTCAGCGAGACAGCATTTTTGTATCCAATTCCAGATCAGTATACGCTCGTCTGGGCGAGCGAGGCATTTTCCACCACGCCGCCTTCATAGGCGCCGGAAACGACGACCATGGAACCTATGGCGGGCAGGGCGCCGCCGGTCACGATCTCCTGAGACCAGACGCCGTCGTAATAGGGGTGCTGCAGGCTGGATGCAGTTTCCACCCGGCCGTACATGCACACCGTCATGCCTTCAAAATCCTCGTAATAATACTGCATATTGAGGAGCTGCACCCGCTCGAGCGTAGCGCTCATGCAGGTCATATCCACATCGCAGTCCGGCCCTTCGTAGGCGCTCTCCACGGCGACGGACGCGCCGGTGAGCCAGTAGCCGTCCAGCGCCGCGCCGTCGCTCTCAAATGTGCCGGTCACCTCCACGAGCGAGCCGTTCGCGGGGAGCTCCGACGCGCTCTCCGGCACGAACTCCCACTGCCAGTCACAGCACTTGGTATTGTCATAATAGCCCCAGACGTAATAGCGCGTGCAGTCGTTGAACCGATCGTACAGCACGGTGAACGTGCCGGTCTTTGTCATTTCCTGGCCGACGTAATCGTCGCCGGTGGCGTTATAGAATATGTTCTGATACAGGACGTATTCCGCGCTGTTGGTGACGCTGGGGAACCCATCGCCGCCGTCGGCGGCGGACGAACAGCCGGCCAGCGCGGCGAGCGTCAGGATGGCCAGCAGGATGCAGCCGGTTTTTTTCATGATTTTGACCTCCTTATCATTCCGATGCCGGAAAAAGCCGCAAAAGCAACGATGTCTGCCGCCACAATGGTGGAGCCCACAGGCGTCCCGCTCAGGATGGAAACGAGTATCCCCAGCGCCGCGCAGAAAACGGACAGCGCCGCGGAACAGACAGTCACGGACCGAAAGGTTTTGAATACGCGCATAGCCGACAGCGCCGGGAATATCACCAGCGCCGATATGAGAAGCGAGCCGACAAGGTTCATGGCCAGCACGATGATGACGGCGATGATGACGGCGAGGAGAAGATTGTATGCCCCCGCACGCACGCCTGCGGCGCGGGAAAAATCCTCGTCGAAGGTGACGGCAAATATCTTGTTGTAAAACAGCGCAAACACGGCCACCACCACGACGGACAGCACCGCGCACAGCCATACCTCCGTCTGCGTCAGCGTCAGGATGGACGTCGAGCCGAACAGCGTGCTGCACACGTCGCCGGACAGGTTCGAGGAGGTGGAAAACAGGTTCATAAGAAGATAGCCGATGGCAAGCGACCCTACGGATATCATGGCCACGGCGGCGTCGCCCTTTATCCGCGCGTTCCGCCCGGTGCGCAGCAAAAGCACGGCGCACAGGATGGTCACAGGCAGGATAAACAGCATGTTGTTCGTTATGCCGGTGACGGCGGCAATGGCCATCGCGCCGAAAGCCACATGAGAAAGCCCGTCGCCGATAAAAGAAAAGCGCTTTAATACGAGCGTCACGCCCAGAAGCGAGGAACACAGCGCGATCAGAACGCCCACAACGAGCGCGTAGCGCACGAAGGGATACTGCATATAAAGCCCAATCGTCCCGAGCACGTTCATTTCCCCTCGCCCCCTTCCGCGCCGAAAAAGCCCTCGCCTTGTCCGCTTGCGAGGTATTCCCGCTTCGTGCCGAAAAACACTGTTTTTCCAATGTGCAGGATGTGGCTTGCGTATTGCAGAGCCGCGGCGATATCATGGGATATCATAACGATGGTGATGCCGTCGTCCCGGTTCAGGCTCTCGATAAGGCGGTACATTTCCGCCGTCACCTTGGGGTCGAGGCCGGATACCGGCTCGTCGAGCAGGAGCATCCTCCGTGTGGCGCACAGGGCGCGGGCCAGAAGCACCCGCTGCTGCTGGCCGCCGGAGAGCTCCCGGTAGCAGCGCCCGGCAAGATCGCCGATACCCATTTTTTCCATATTCCCGGCGGCAAGCCGTTTTTCTTCCCTGTTGTAAAACGGACGCAGGCCGCACCGCGCCTGACAGCCGGACAGGACTATTTCCCGGACGGAGGCGGGAAAATCCTTCTGCACCGGGGTCTGCTGAGGCAGATAACCGATCATGCCGCGCACAAGGCCGTCCCCCGTTTCGATCCCTCCGGCCAGAGCCGGCTGTAGACCCAGAATGGTCTTCATCAGCGTGCTCTTGCCGGAGCCGTTTTCCCCGACGATGCAGAGGTAATCCCCGGCGCTGACGGAGAAATCCAGCCCGCTCAATATCTCCTTGCCGTCGTATCCGACGGACAGGTCTTTACAAATCAACTGCGCCATATTTTTCTCCTTACCGCAGCGCTTCCGTCAACACGGCGAGGTTATCCTCCATGATGGAGAGATAGGTCGCGCCGGCCTGCACATCGGCGGCGGTGGTTCCCTGCATGGAATCAAGCTCCAGAATGGCCTGATCCCCGGTCTCCGTGCTGGCAATGATGGTCTCGGCTATGCGGTGATCCGTCCCTTCGATGGTCATGACGCAGGAAAGACCCAGCTCGTCCAGCTTTTGCGCCAGAAACGCCACCGTTTCAAAGCTCGCTTCCGTTTCCGCGGAGCAGCCGGAAAAGGCCGCGTAATAGGAAAGCCCGTAGTCATCCGCCAGATAACGGAAGGGGAACCGATCGCCGAACAGGAGCGTGTCCGTCCCGCCGGCGGCCGCCGCCGCCGCGTACCGCGCGTCCAGCGCGTCCAGTTTTTCGATGTAAGCCGCCGCGTTGTCCTCGTAAGCCGCCGCGTTGTCCGGGTCCGCCGTCCCGAGGGCTTCGGCGATATAGCCGCAGACGGTTTCGGCGTTCCTCAGCGACAGCCACACATGCTCGTCCGCTTCCGATCCATCCTCATCCGCCTCGGCTTCCATGCCCTCCACAAGCTCTTCCTCCTTCACCGCGCCGCCCAAAACGTCAAAAAGGGAAATCACGATCATTTCCTCATTCGCCGCCTCCTGCAAAGCGTCCGCCACCCATGCGTCGGACGCGCCGCCCACATAAATAAACACGTCGCAGGCAGAGATTTTTATTATATCGTCCGCCGTGGGCTGATAATTGTGCAGGTCAACGCCGCTGTCAAGAAGCAGGGTGAGCGATACGTCTCCGGCTCTGTCGCCCAGTATCTCCCGCACCCAATCGTATGCGGGGAAGATGGTGGCGACGATGCAGAGGTCTTCCCCGCCGGGCTCCGGCGCATCGGAACAGGCTGTCAAAACGCCGGTCAGGATAAACGCCGCCAGAATGACGGCTGTGATTTTTCTCATAAAAAAACCTCCAGACTGAAATGAAAACGCAAAAATGGATACAAAAATACAAGGAGCGCCGGTACGCACCGGCACGGCCCGCCTGAAAACAGGCAAGCCTGCCCCTTGTTCCATAAATTTCCGTTTAGTCCGAGATTTTCACCTTAAGTCCGACGAGCGACGCCGTCCGCGCGTCTGCGATGCGGAGGGCCGGACAGACGAGCCTCGCGCATACCGCCGCGAAAACGAGCGCAAACACAGCCGCGGCGAGGGATACGCCCCCGAGCATGTTCTCGCACGCGAGAAGCTGGCAGCAGCGCATACAGCAGCTCCCGGCGCAGTCGTGCTCCGCCTTCAGGATAAGGAAGGAGGAACAGCACACGATAACGGCGGCGACCGCCAGCGCCAGCACAAGCGCAATAACGCGGGTCTTCTTCGTCACGGCGTTTTCCCCCTTTTTTCGTTTTTTCCAATATAACATCAAAAGCGGGGAAAGTCAACCGGGGCGTTCCCCGCAAGGGAGAACGCCCCGTCCTGTCAATGTCTTGCGCTGTCGGCAGCCGCGCCCTTACCGGGCGGCGAGCTCACCGGACGCGGCGGGCTCTCCCGTCGCGGCGGCAGGGCTGACGGTATAGGTGCCGTCGGCATTTTCGGTGACGACGCCGATAACGGAGGATGTCCCGTCAACGGTCAGCTCGGCGACGACGCACTCCTCTGTGACCGTCCATACGGAGCCCTCGGTCAGGGTGATATAGGCCGCGCCGACGGCCTCGTCGCCCACCTCGCCGGAGGCGGCCAGAGAGGGATCGGCATAGAGCACTGTGCCCGTCCATTCGGAGTTTACGAAGGTCGCGGTGATGGAGTTCGTGTTCGACGCGCCGATGTAGAAGTCGCCCACCATCTCGCACGTCTCGTCGGACTGGCCGGTAACGTCCCACTTGGTGGAGGAATTTTCATCGGTGAAGATAAGGTTCATAGCGCCGCCCAGCTCCGCAGATACAAGCAGATTGTCGGCGGGGGTGTATATCTTCTGTTCCTCGGCGGTCAGACCGTTCCACCACTCGGACTCAGGGCCGTAATCGGTGTAGTTGTCATTGGTGAGAAGGCAGGCTGTGACGCTGATGACCGCAGGCGAGCCTTCGGAATAGATGACCGCGAATTTGTTGCCGCCGGAGTAGCCGGGCGTCTTGGAGCGGTCAAGGTACCACCAGGTGATGCCGCCCTCGTTGTAGTGCGGCGTGTTGGCCGGGTCGATGAAAATATTCATGCTGGAGCCGTAAGAGCCGCCCTGATTGACGATGTAGTCGTACAGCGCCGCGTCGGCCCGCGTCAGATAATCGCCGTAGCTCTCGTCCGCGCTCTGGGGCTCGATGCCCGCTTCCGCGCCGATAAGGTCGATAAACTCGTCGGGAGAGCCCACCACATAGGCGTCCTCCTCCTCCTGCGCGTCATAGCTGGCGGCGATGCGGCAGTTTTCCACCCACAGTCCGGCGTCCTCGGTGTTGGTGTTGCCGGAGGCGCGAACCTTCAGACCCATGCAGCCCTGGAGACGGCAGTTGAAGGCGTAGCCGTAACCGGCGGATGCGGAGCACAGCGCCGCGTCAAGGTTCGAGGTGCAGTTGGAGTTGAAGACGTATACCCAGCTCTCGGAGTAGCCGATGGTGTACACACCGGCGGAGCGCAGGCCGTAGCACTTGGTAACGACCTGATTGGCGACGATGGTGCCGCCGCCCTTGTCCGTGGCCAGAGCCGTACCGGCGTCAAGGCCGGAGACGATGACGGTCACGTCGTCGGGGTGGTCGGTTATGTCAAGGATGTTGTTGCCGTCGTCATCCTGCGTCATGGCGGCGTAGGAATAATCCGGGATCTCGCTGACCTGCGGGTCGATGATGTTGACGGAGCCGTCCTCGTTGATGAGGTTCGTCCCCTCGGTGTTTATGATGATCTGTCCTCCCTGAGAGACATAGGGGCCATGGCCGCCGGAGGAGGCCGCGAAGATATCGCCGCCCTGAATGACGGCAAGGCCGCGTCCCGTGGAGTAGATGGCGTTATTGGTGCCGAGAATCTGCGGCTGATTGAGCACGAGCACGGCGGTATCGTAATGAATATCGCTGGTCGCGATCTTGCCCTCCGTGCCGCCGTCGATATGGACCTGAGAGCCGACGCCGTAGAAGTTGCCGGACTCCGAGGGCCCCCGGCCGCTGGTATAGCAGTAAACGGTGAGATCGTCGATCGTGTAGGAGCCGAGACCCTGCGCGAACAGGGAAGCGTGGTCGGTGTTGTCCGCGGAATAGACCAGCTCGCCGTCAAGGACGGAGCCGTCCGCAGATGTCTCGTCCACCATCTTGTACAGATAGGTGCAGTACATGATGACTATGCCGCTGGAGGGGCCGCCGGTGATGTTGGCATAGTAGTTGTGCAGGCGGATGATGTCGTAGTCCTCGCCGTACACAAGGCCTTCCTTTTCATACACGCCGTTTATGACCTCGGCCTTGGTGTAATACTCCACCTCGTCGTTGGCCTGAGAGGAATAGACCTCCTCGTAAAGGCTATCGCCATAGGTGTAGTAAACGCCCGTGGATACGCCCAGCGCGTGGACATAGTCGGTCACGGAGGCGTTGGGATCCTGAACGGCATACAGATCGTCGGGAAGCTCCGCGCCCTCGGCGACCGCGCCGTCCGCAAGCTCGGTATAGGCGTAGGCGTTCTCCGTCCCGAAGGAGCGCGTCTCGGTCTCGCCGTCGGCCAGCGGCACAAAAGCGGCCTCGATGCCGACAGAGTCCTTGGAGAAGGTATAGGCAAAGCTGTATTCCTGCGTAAACTCTGCGAAATCTTCGGTAACGCCGTCGATGGTGACGGAGGCGATTTTATACCCCTCCGCCGCGCTCAGGGAGATGGTGGTGGAAAGGCCGTAGATCTCCTCGGGGATGTAGTATGTACCGGCGGGGGTGACGGTTCCGTTTTCCCCGGCCTCCACCACAAAGGGCGCGCAGCCGTCGATGGCCTCTGTGGTCTTGCCGTTGAGCGCGGCGGCGTCGGCGGCCTCGGAGCCGTCCTCCGTGATAACATAGCCGGAGCAGCTCAGCCACGGGGCGTCGGACACGCCCACGGAGGCCGGGATGACCCATGCGACGGTGTCGTTAAAGTCGTGGATGGCGGACTGGGCGATGTAGCCCAGCTCCTCCGGGAACAGGACCCAGGAGCCGTCGAGCTTGTTGTTCGACATGACCGCCTCGCCGTTTCCGAGCGAATCGACCGTCTCACCGGCGATATAGCCGGGGATCAGGACGACCATATCGCTCTTGACGGTCTGGGGGGCCTGGATAACGGTGATGACATCGTCCTCAACGGTGTACATCCATCCGCTCTGCTCGGCGGTGACCGGGCCGTCAAGCTCGGTGACGGGAGCGGCTGCGGTCTC
>CAZEXC010000051.1:6802-11413 GCA_964516625.1 uncultured Oscillospiraceae bacterium
GTCATGACCACAGCCAGAATGACGCTAAGTAGTCTCTTCATGAAAATCCTCCTTCAGGTGATGAAAAATGCTTCACGATCTTACATTGGAATTATACCATGGTTTCAGCCTGTATGACGTTAAAAAAAATTACAGTTCTGATACATATAATAACAGGACTGTAATTTTCTTCCATGAAGGATGATCGGCTTTCGGGAGCGCGGCCTATTCCCCGTTTCCCGGCGCGAGCATACTGTCGAGGATGAGCTGATGTATCTCGGGGTATTTCCGTTTGAGGGAGATGATATGCCCCTGCGCGTCCAGAAAGCCGTGACGGGTCTGGCCGAGGGTGCATATCTCCCCGTCCGGCAGACGCGTCATGCGGTAGAGCATGGTCAGCTTCAGGCCGGTATACTCCCCGATGCGGCACTCGATTCGCACCTTTTCGTTGAAGCGCACCATCTGCTTATAGTCGACGGACACGCCAAGCACCGGGCAGAGTACGCCCATATTTTCCATCCTCTCGTACCCGAAGCCTATCTGCTCCATCACATCCACGCGGGCCTCTTCCATCCAGCGGATGTAGTTGGCGTGGTGGATGATCTTCATCTGGTCGGTCTCGTAATACTGGGCAAGGCGGATATAGGGCTTTACCCGCAGGGGGCTTGCCTCGTCAAAGCCCGGCTTTTTCCTCTCGTTCACTGTCCGTCCTCCTTTGTCAAAAGACCGCGCCGTCGCGGGGACGGCACGGTCGAAAATTCAGAATTTGTCGTCGCGGAGCCGGCTTTCCGGCCGGCGGCCCCAGCGGACGCGGGGCTCCTTTTTTTCCAGAAGGCGCATAACATTCCCGCGATGGCGCCAAAGGATGACGAGGAAGGAAAACAGCGCAAGGACTCCCGCAAGCCCTTTCATCTGCTCGGCGCCTATAAATATCCATGTAGCAAGAACGCCCGTAAAGCACGCGCACAGAGACGCAAGGGACACATACTGCCACACGGCGAGCACGGCGACAAGCACCGCCGTTGCCAGCATACCTACGCGCCAGTCGGTCAGCCACAGCGCCACCATCATGCATATGACGCCCTTGCCGCCCCGGAATTTATTCTGCACCGGGTACACATGGCCGAGAACGGTGCAAAAGCCCGCGAACAGCTTTCCTATCACGGGGAACCCGTCGCCGGGGATAGACATCAGGAGCGCGCCGATGAGCACCGCGATAATACTTTTCAAAACGTCGATGCCGAACACGGCCCAGCCCCATTTCCTGCCGAACGTGCGGACAAAGTTCGTATATCCGGCGTTCCCGCTGCCGTATTTGCGGATGTCCTTGTGAAAGACATATTTTGACAGCAGGAGCGCGCCGTTGAGCGAGCCGAGGAAATACGCTATGGCGGCGATGAGAATAAGAAACAGAGGAATCATGCCTGTTCTCCTTTCTGACGGATGGTTAGGCGGATCGGCGTGCCCTCGAGCCCGAAGGCCGCGCGGATACGGTTTTCGATATAGCGCTGATAGGAGAAATGGAACAGCTCGCGGCTGTTGCAGAAAATGACGAAATGCGGCGGCTTTACGCCGGTCTGTGTCATATAGTACACCTTCAGGCGGCGGCCCTTGTCTGTCGGCGGCTGCTGGCGGGCCTGAGCGTCGGCCAGGATGTTGTTGAGCGTGCCGGTAGTGATTCGCATGGACGCCTGCTCGTTTACATGGTTTATTAATTCAAATATACGCTCCGTGCGCTGTCCCGTCAAGCACGAGATAAAGACAATGGGCGCATAGGGCATGAACGCCAGATCCGTTTTGATCCGGCGGCGCGTCTGCTCCATGGTGCGGGTATCCTTCTCCACAAGATCCCATTTGTTCACGACGATGACGCTGGCCTTCCCCGCCTCGTGGGCAAGCCCGGCGATTTTCGTATCCTGCTCCGTGACGCCCTCCCGCGCGTCTATCATGATGAGGCAGACGTCGCTGCGCTCCACCGCGAGCCGGGCGCGCATGACGGAAAATTTTTCTACCCGGTCGCTTACCTTCGACTTGCGGCGGATACCGGCGGTATCAATAAACAGATAGCTTCCGAACGGATTGTCTACCGGCGTGTCCACCGCGTCCCGCGTCGTGCCGGGCATATCCGCCACGATGACGCGCTTCTGGCCGAGGACATGGTTTATGAGGGAGGATTTCCCCACATTGGGCTTTCCGATGACGGCGACCTTTATGCGCTCGTCGTCCTCCTCATCCTCCTCCGCCGGGGGAAAATGCGCCGCGCACGCGTCCAGAAGGTCGCCTGTCCCGTGGCCGTGGACGGCGGAAACGGCGATAGGGTCGCCAAGGCCCAGATTATAAAACTCATAAATGCCCGGATCGTTGGGGCCGATGGAGTCCATTTTGTTCACCGCCAGTACCACAGGCTTCCCGCAGCGCTGGAGCATGGACGCCACATCCTGATCGGCGGCGGTGATGCCCGTGCCGATCTCCGTCACGAGGACGATAACGTCCGCCGCGTCAATGGCCAGCATGGCCTGCTCCCGCATGAACAGGAGTATCTCGTTGTCTGTGTTCGGCTCGATGCCGCCGGTGTCCACGATATCGAATTTCCGGCCGGCCCACTCGCACTCGGCGTACAGCCGGTCACGGGTCACGCCCGGCGTGTCCTCCACGATGGACAGCCGCCGTCCCGCGAGGCGGTTGAAGAGGTAGGACTTTCCCACGTTTGGCCGGCCCACGATGGCTACCAGGGGTTTTTTCATGCTTTCTGCCCCCTTTCACTTAGGATTTGAAGCTTCATACATAGCAGTCTAGGGACGGCTGCCGCCGTCCCAAAACGCTGTTTATTTTTCCCGGAAAAGACGCGGCTTTGTTACTTTCCCGCGTCCATGGCGACGACCTCGCGCCCGTCGTACCGGCCGCAGGCGGGGCATACGCGGTGGGGCATATGATATTCGCCGCAGTTCGGGCAGGCGACCAGCTTCGGAAGGCTCAGCTTCCAGACGCTGGAGCGTCTTTTGCTTTTGCGGGCGTGGGATACTTTCCCTTTGGGGACTGCCATTTGTCACACCTCCTGTATATCGTCCAGAAGCTGCCCAAGGACAGCCATTCTCGGATCTATTTGTTTTGTGCAGCCGCAGGGGCCTTCGTTCAGATCCTTCCCGCAGACGGGGCACAGCCCCGCGCAGTCTTCTCTGCACAGGAATTTCTGATCCATGTTCAGGATAAAACACGCCTCCAGCACGTCGCTGACATCCACCCCGTCCCCGTCAAGGGGAAAGAGGTCGGCGTAATCGTCCTGCTCCGGGTCGGCCTTCAGAACCGCCTCCACAGGCAGCGTGATATGCTTTTCAAACGTCGCGGCGCAGCGGTCGCAGCGGACGGTCATATCCGCTTCCGCAACGGCGCTCAGCTCCAGAATACCCGCGGCGTTTCTCACCTCGCCGGAAGCCGTCACCGGGCCGTTGAAACGGACAAGCGCCGGAAATTCCAGCCGCTCGCGGGAAAGCTCGCACGCAAACGCGGCGCGCCCGCCCGGGGCTTCGATGATTTCATGCAGATCAAGAAACATATGGATAACCTCATACAGTTGCCATGGTATTATAATTTATAAAGGGCGTATTGTCAATCTTATTTTTTCGTGTTACTATTTCGGGTATGAGAGAATTTACCGTAACGAAAAACGACGCCGGCCAGCGCCTCGACCGCTTTGCTGCCAAGGCCGCGCCGGGGCTGCCGTCCTCCCTTTTGCAGCGGTACTTCCGCACGAAGGACATAAAAGTAAACGGCCATTGGGAAAAGCCCGACGCCCGCGTGCGGGAGGGCGACACCGTGCGCCTTTATGTGCCGGAGGAATTTTTTGCCCGTGAGCCGGGACGGGCGGACACGGCATGGCTCGACCGTCTCGCGCCAAGGCTGGATATAGTATATGAGGATGAGAACATCCTGCTCGTAAACAAGCGTCCCGGCGTTTTGTGCCACGCCGCCCGGGGCTGGTCGCCCGACACCCTCGTCGCCCACATCTGCGCCTATGTCTACCGCGCCGGCCAGTGGGATCCGGCGTCGGAAAACAGCTTTGCCCCCGCCCTGTGCAACCGCATCGACCGGGGCACCGGCGGCATCGTCATCGCCGCGAAAAACGCCGACGCCCTGCGTGTCATGGACGAAAAGATCCGCGCCCATGAGCTCGACAAGCGGTATCTCTGCGTCTGTCTCGGCACGCCGGAGCCCCCCGAGGGCCGTCTGGAAAACTGGCTTTTCAAGGACGCGGTGAAAAATCAGGTCTACGTCAAGCCCCGTCGGGAGCCGGGCGCAAGCCGCGCGGTCACGGACTATAAAACCGTCGCCGCCGGCGGCGGTCTGTCCCTTGTGGAGTGCCGTCTCCACACAGGCCGCACCCACCAGATACGGGCGCAGATGGCCGCCGCGGGCTATCCCCTGCTGGGCGACGGCAAATACGGCGTGGAAAGGCAAAACCGCGCCTATGGCGAGAGCCGCCAGCTTTTATACAGCTACAAGCTGGCGTTTTCCTTCACCACGGACGCGGGCGCGCTGAATTACCTGCGGGGCCGGAGCTTTCAGGTTCGGAACGTCCCCTTCGCGGAAAAATATTTCCCCGGCGCGCTGCGCTGAGCCCGCCTTTTCCGCGAT